>CAYQZD010000003.1:67829-75295 GCA_964421875.1 uncultured bacterium | reverse complement strand
GAGTGGCTCAATTTTACTTTACAATAGTGGCTCACTTTTAAGTTACAAATAACATTACTGATAGTTCATAGTGGCATTCATGAAGTAAAAACATAGTATTTCTATTACTCTGCAAATCAAACAGTGTTTTTAATACAATTTTCCTAGCAAATCTGTTCTCATTTGCGATAATTTTAGGGTTTCTTTTATACCTGATTATTCTATCATTACTATAATCGAAATTAACAAGATAAGGACTTTCAGTATGAAAAGATATTTCATCGGTTATAGAATCCAGTTCTTTTCCAAATAAATAATCTAACAATAAATTCCTGATAAAGGGCGAATTGTTATCAGAACCCAACAATCTACCAAAATCACCTTGATATAATAGTTTTCTTATTAATTTAGATATTAAATCTCTACCAAAAAAAATTTTAAAACTCGTACATAGATCACTTTCGTGAAAAATAATAACATTACAAAATTCACCGTCTCGTGCATCTTGCCTTAGTTTTCTCACTTCAATTGTGTACTTTTTATAGTTCTTATCCCTATATGGGATTTCAAACCATGTATTTTCTTCCATAACTCCTCCTTTTTTATTTATCGTGGTGCCGGGTCTCCACACCCGATACTAACCAATTATTTTTATTGAAAATGCTGTCGACTGCGGAGAGTCGACAGCACGTAGGTAGGGGCGAACGGCCGTTCGCCCTTACAATCTTGTCCTTCACCATCTGCGATTCAAAACATCTGTGTCTATCTGTGTCATCTATGGTTTCTATACTAAAAAACTTCGTGTTCATTCGTGTCCATTCGTGGTTAAAAATTCCCCTAATCCCCCCCCAGCTTCACAAAATGTATCCCGTCCGCCGCAATCACACTGTCCGGAAAAGTCCCCACCCGCCCTATCAAAGTGTAATTCCCCGGCGGAGCCGACCCCGGCACATTCTGAACTAAAGTCCGCGACATCGAACCCCCGCCGGCTAATGTCAACCCCTGCCGCAGCATAATCGGCCCGTAAACCCGGGCGTCCGGCAAAACCGCTATCGTCCAGGCCTCGAAATTCATCGCCGCAGTATAGAAATTGTTCACCGTCGCTGTGTATTCGAAAGAGCCCCCGCCCGCCGGTATCTGCACCGGAGGATTCGTCGGTGTCAGCGTTACCCGTAAAGTCACCACAGGTCGAAGTCTGTAATGATAACCCATATCCACTATCATACTGTCCCGAACCCGGTCGGTGCGGGTAGTCCCCGCTAACAACGCAGATTGCGGGTCGCCCGCGTCCACGCAGGGACTTTGAACCGTCTGCCCCGCAGCTATCTGGCTCAGGTAATAATTCCCGTCGGGACCCGTAACAAACAGCGGGTCGGCGCCGATATTGCCTGTTCCCGCCCAGCCCCCCGGTATGTCGCAGTAACTGATGTTGGCGGCGCTGCCGGTCGAAGGATACAGATACACATCCGCCCCCAAACCGGCGCTGTTACCCCATATAATCGAATTGTATATCGAAGGCGGATTATTCCCCTGATTCAAAACGAAAACCCCCCCGCCCTGAGCCGCCTGATTCTCGGCTATCGTGTTGTTGTATATCAAAGAGCCGTCGTACCGGCAGTAAATCCCGCCCCCGGCGCCGGTCGCGGCGTTGTGGTGTATCTCGTTGTTGAAAACCTGCGAAACATCCCCGCTCCAAAGGTTTATCGCCCCCCCGCCCCAATTGTCGGAACTGTTCCCCCGAAAAACATTGTTATATATCTCCGCCTGCGAACCGGAACCAACATATATCCCCCCGCCGCCGGAAAACGCATGGTTGTTTTCGATATCATTGAATCCGATAAGGCTGAGGCTGTCGGAACGAACCATTATCCCCCCGCCCGAATCACCCTCATTGTCGCTGATGACGCTGTAATGTATCAGCGCCGAACCGTGTTCGTCCAAACATATCCCCGCCCCGCCGCCGTTGCGGTTAGCGTTTGAAGAATAATTCCGGGTCAATAAGCAGTGCCGAACCGTGATACTACCGTTCTTCACATTGATACCCCCGCCCCTCACCTCCGGATAAGCCCCGTCGCCCTTGGCGTACTCTATCCGGCAGTAAAAAAGGCTGGTATGACTGTCAGCCCCGTCGAAACGGAATCCCCGCCACTTCGACTCCTCCGTCGGGTAAGCCCGGCTGAAAAAAATCGAATCGTAAATGGTGCCCTCGGCGATTAGCAGACCGTTCACGATGAACTTATACCGCCCGGTGAACTTAACCGTTACCCGCGGCAATATTACCAGCGAATCGCCGCTCTGCACCACGATATCCCCCTGATGCGCAATGTAAGGACTCCCCGCCGAAGTCCACACCCCCGATACCGGCCCCGCATTCACCCAGGTAGTATCCGAAAACGCAGGCGAAACTAATCCGAATAAATAAATAACCGCCGGGATAAAGATAAAACAACGCATACCTTCCCCCATTTTTGTGCTGTCGGGTCTCCGCACCCGACAGCTTTAATTCGCCTTCGATGGATTCTATGTAGCGGAATCTTATTCCGCCGATTTTTTTACCATATTAAACCGTAGGGCGGGTTTCAACCCACCAATTGACAAACCATTCCGTAACGCCTGAAACCTATCTTCGCAAGGGCGAACGGCCGTTCGCCCCTACCGGCAACCGGAAACGCTCGATACCATCAAATCCCCGCCTCTTCACCCGCTCCGGCCTCCTCCCATTTTATCTTCTCTATACTACCCTGGCAATACTTAATCATCGTCGAACCGTCCGCCGATGTTATTTCCTGCTCTAAATCCTCCATAAAGACCTGAATCGAATCATCTACCGGATTCTTCACGATTACTACTGAATCGCCGGGTGTGCCGGTGCGGATTTCCTTCTTTATCTTTTTGTTGGCGTTCACCCGGTCCACCATTAAATTCCGCATCGGGCTGATAGATAACATAATCCGCCTTAAAGCGTCCGCTTTCTCGTCGGTCAGTGAATAAGATCCCTTCTTCCGTAAGTTTTTGGTGTGCTCTAAAATCATCTTAGACACATTGCTTGGATTTACCGAAGAGACAACCGAGTCGCCGAATAGCTCGATGAATTTCTTCAGGTTAATCCGGGCGAAGTCGATGTACTTCTGATTTTCACCGACCAGTGTCTTTTTATGCGTCGTCGTCCCGGCTTTTATCACCGTTGGATTTCCCTCTGCATCGCTGGTAATACGGTTGATTTCCAGCTTTGAACCGGCGACGATAGTGGAACCGCACACCTCATTAATCAACACCTCCCGGCCCGACAGCTCCGAGTTTGACACTTTGCCCAGTACCTCCAACCTCCCCTTAGCCGATAACCGGGAAGATTTGACATCCTTAATTCGTTCGATGTCACGGTCGCTGCTAAGACTGCTCTCGTTCACGTTGCCGGTGACTATTATGTCAAGCCCGGTGGTGACTGTAGTCCCGTTCTCGATGTTGCCTTTGATAAAAACATTTCCCTCCGAAACAACCTGACTACCAGCCTTCAATCCCCCGGTGATCTCCACCGTTTTGTCGGTGGAAATCTTGACCGGAGCAGACCCGTCCACAACCTCCAACGGTTCCACAGAAATGGTGATTTTAGACTTGTACTTAGGCCCGATTACATCTTCGGTCTTGACATTGACTAAACCGTCGATGTAAGTGAAATAATCGCTTCCACCGGGCGAAATTCCCACAAAATCGCCTGTCTCAACTAAAATGTCCCAAGGTTGCGGGGGAGTGAGAATGGTCCCGCGCACCGTGAGACCATCCTTGCTGGGTTTCATATGCTTTTTTCGGCAGACTACGGTCTTAGCCTTGGTCTTGATAATCCCGATGGATTCGGAGACGCTGAGCTTTTTCAACTCACAAAGGAATTTGACCGAAGCGTCTTCGCCGGGAAAGGGAAGTTTACCTCTAGCCACCAACAGGTTCTTAATAGCGCGAGGCTCGCTCTGAAGACGATTGAAAGCCCGCTCAAGGATGTCTTCATCCACCAGTTCCAGCGCCACCAGCTTCGACCGTAAAAGTTCCTTGATCCCGGCGACGGAAGTGGGCTCTCCGCACATATCCAGAGGATAGAGGTCGAGATAAAGCTCTATATCGTCATACTCCCGCCCATCCTTTGAAACCCCCTTCTCGAAGCGGACTGTGGTAATCCCTCGTTCAGGGTCCTTCCGAGCGAATACGGCGCTGATGTAAGGGGAGTCGGATTCCAAGTCCTTTTTGATCAGCTTCTCGTAGGAGAGCATTCCGTACGGCACACCACAGTTCTGAGAAATCTTACGCTTTGCGGTCTTCAGGATTGCGCTGAGGGTTAGGTCTGTCATATCGGCCTTGGGAAGAGCGATCTCTACTAACCAAGTGTAGTTCTCCTGCTGAATAATCCTGGCGCCGTCCCAGATAATCTGAACCCAATCTGTACCCTTTTGTTCTGGCATGTTCCTTCACCAAATTTATTAAGATAATACAATAAACTGGATTAAGGTATAGGTTGTAGCGGTAATGACATAGATAGTCGACTACAGATGCCGGGTCTGGCTCTAATCCGATTCAACAGTATTATGAATAGTATAACAGTGGAATCGGGATAGCCTCTACCCCGACAATGCGCCCTTTGTAGTATAACCTTAAATGCCATTATACCTAAGTCGATAGTCATGAACAAATGCGATACACTTCGTAAAAAACCAACTAATAGCTGCAGTTGATTTATTGTATTTAAAAAACTGCCCATCAGATTTGTCGGCGTAAGCGAATCCTGATAGATGCAGTTGAAACAGGATTTATGAAAGAACACAAAGCTGTAAAAGCAGTTGAATAGTGAGGTTCGATATATAGTTAATCTGCTGTGCGCAGTCAAACAGAATGCATCTTGAGCGATTGTTTACTGATATAGTTTTCCCTCTTTATGCCGAGCAGCCAGTTTCTCCAGCATATCCTTCGTCATCGCATCCAAATCCCAGGCCGGCTCCCAGCCCCATTCCAGGCGCGCCGCGGAATCGTCGATTGAATTTGGCCAGGAATCAGCTATCTCCTGACGGTGGTCCGGAGCGTAATCTACCGCGAAATCCGGGATGTATTTCTTGATGGAATCCGCCAGTTCCGTCACACTGAAGCTCATCGCCGCCACATTGAAGTCGCTGTGATGCTCCAGCTTGTCGAAATCGGCCTCCGCCAGGTCTATGGTGGCTTTGATGCAGTCAGGCATATACATCATCGGAAGCGCCGTGTCTTCACGCACAAAGCAGGTGTAATGCTTCTTTTCCACCGCCTCGTAATATATCGCCACCGCGTAATCCGTTGTCCCGCCGCCCGGAAGAGTCTCGGAAGAAATTATACCAGGATAACGCAAGCCCCGAATATCCAAACCGAACTTCTTAACATAATAGTCGCAGAGAATCTCGCCCGCCACTTTAGTCACACCGTACATTGTCGTGGGCTTGAGCACCGTCTCCTGAGGAGTGTGGTCCAGTGGAACGCCTTTGCCCCAAACCGCGATGGAACTGGGGATGATAAGCCGCGACATCTTGTGCTTTATTCCCAATTCTAAGATGTTTATGGTGCCGTTCATGTTCACGTTCCAGCAGAGTTGAGGATTGCCCTCGCCCACCGCTGATAAAATCGCCGCCATATGATAAACCGTGTCGATGTTGTACTTCTTCACTATCTCTTCCACCGAGTCGATGTTGGTCACATTGATAAAGTGGAAAGGACCGGATTCCTCCAATTCCTTGCTTGGTTTGGTCTTGCGGCCGGTGGCGACGACATTCTCCGCGCCGTAGCGTTCGCGAAGCGCCATAGTAAGTTCAGAACCGATTTGTCCCACTGAGCCGGTGACTAAAATCTTTTTGCTTTCTGCCATTCCCATCTCCTTGGATTCAGTAATTTATTGTTTGCTAATAATATATCAATCTCGAAATTAAGGAATAAAAATATTTTTAACTACGTAAATTAAAAAATATTATCCTTAATTTCAACTTTTTTTACATATCTTTTTTTATCCCCTCGTTCCCACGCTCCAGCGTGGTAATGCATACAACATCTAACATTATCGTGCAGCCGGGTCCCCGCACCCGGCTGCATATTCTAGCCGCCTGGCAGGCGGGAGATTATCCCCACGTGCAGCATTATGCCCCAAAATCCCCGCCCGAACGATATTTATGCGCTGCAGACTCCCCGCAGTCTGCAGCATTCCCTGCTATTTCCCGGTCGTAGATTGCGGGGACTCTGCGACACAAAAGGCGGGTTCGAATCAACTTAAGGCTGACAAGTGACAAGCCATTCATTTTATGAATAAAGCCTAATTTACCAAGTATTTCCGGTAAAATCTTACAATTAACTTTCCCACTTTCCCACTTTCACACTTTCACACTTAATCCCATCCTACTCGCCGGCGAGTATTACTAATATCGCTTTCTATACAATATTTAGACAAAGTTAAATCGCTCTTGTTGACATTTATTCAAAATATTGGTATCTTTAGTTTGAAAATAACGGCGGCGCTTCCCGCCATCTGTGAATTTTCATCCTTCGTGGCGCGATGGTTCGCGAAGAGAATCCATCGAATGATGGTTTAATAATCTAATAATAACCGGAAAAAGCAAACACTGGAGGACAAAGTAATGAGACTTCGATTGGCCTCGGCATTGATTTTTGTCTTAGCAATTACTGCATTCGCGTATCTCGCGCCGGATGAATATACACCGGGTCAAGTTCTGGTCACCTTTTCCCAAGAGCTGGGAACGCCGGAAATCACGGATCTTGATGGTATCGCTCAACTTGGTGTGCCCGAATTGGATCGTTTGGCGGAACGCTATGTGATTTATAGGATTGAAAAGGTTTTCCCCCACAAGCAAAAACCGGCGGAACCGGAAGCTGTCGATTTTTCACGCTGGTACCGTTTTCACTTCCCGCAGGAAATCCCGGTAGAGGAAGTGGTGGACGCTTACAGGGGGAAACGATTCATCGAAGTTATCGAGCACGACCCCGTCTTTAAAAACGACTTTGTCCCTAACGACCCTATGTTCGCCAGTCAGTGGTACCTGGGTAAAATCGTCGCCGACAGCGCCTGGGATATCTGCCAGGGCGACAAGTTCATAACCATCGGTATCGTCGATTCCGGAACCGATACCTCACACCAGGACCTCTGGAGTCAAACCTGGGGCAATTTAGGGGAAGACCTCAATGGCGACAGTATCCTGACACTGATGGATATGGATGGTCAAGACAACGACGGTAACGGCTATATCGACGACCTCTGGGGATGGGATTTCATCGGTCTGGATCCCTTCATCCACGATGACGGAGGGGACGGGCACGGCGCCTTGGTCGCCGGAAGCGCGTCCGCCGCCACCAACAATCTCCAGGGAATCGCCGGCACCGCCTATAATTGCCGGCTGATGAACCTCCGCACCGGCCAGGGTGGATTCAACCAGGTCGGTTATCTCGGCATCACCTACGCCGCCGACAACGACGCC
>CAYQZD010000003.1:0-67819 GCA_964421875.1 uncultured bacterium | reverse complement strand
ATCACGATCCTCGAAGAGCTCGCACACGATCCCGCCCTGCTCATCCTCGACGAACCCTCCGCCGGCGTCGATACCGCCTTCCTCGACCGCCTCGTAGCATTGATCCATCGCCGCACCGAGCAAGGACGAACCACCTGGATCGCCGACAACGACGCCGACGTGATTAACTGCTCCTGGGGAGCCGCAGCCCCCAGTTACTATGTCTCGCAGGCGGTGGAGCACGCTCACAATATGGGAGTGGTAATATGCGCCTCAGCCGGTAATGAGGGCGCTGCCGGACCCTACAACCATTACCCCTCCAAACACAATCATGTGATTGCGGTGGGCGCTTCCGACCAGCAGGACCGCCGGGTGTCTTTCTCTAACTACTGCATCACCCCCTTCGACGGTAATGTCGATGTTATGGCGCCCGGTATTCAAATCCTCTCGACTTCCCTGGGTGGCGGGTATGAAAACACTCAAGGAACCTCCTTTGCCGCCCCCATAACCGCCGGCGTCTGCGCCCTTATCATCAGCCTGAATCCCTATCTAACCACCGCCGAAGTGGAATCGACTCTGGTGCACGGATGCGATAATATCGACGCGCAGAATCCCAGCCTGCAGCCGGGACAGCTTGGACACGGCAGGATAAACGCCTTCCAAGCTCTGTTGCAACTCGCTCATTATCTTATGGTGGATGATTACACTATCGTCGATGACGGCAACAATGACGGACGCCCCGACCCCGGAGAAACCTGCGAACTTCGCGTGACTCTGCTAAACGACCCCAGAGCTATGATCGCTATGAACATCACCGCTGAACTTAGCTGCAGGGACAACGCGGTCACCGTCACCCAGGACAGCGCAAATTTCGGCGTCATTATGAACGGCGCCACCGGCGCCAACACCTTTCAGCCTTTCATCTTCACCGTGGACCAGACTGAACCCCATTTCGCCAATTTCACCCTCATCTTCACCGACTATACGGGACTGGAGACTCAAGCCTCATTCCAGTTGGAACTGGGGAGGCCGGAAATTCTTTTAGTCGATGATGACGGCGGGGAACATTATCAAACTTTCTATCAAACTTCCCTCGATTGTCTGGATGTTTTCGCCGATATATGGGACCAGACCGAATCCTCCATCACCGCCGATGAACTCAACCGGTACGGCGTGGTGATTTGGGAAACCGGGAATGATACTATCACTCTGGCTGCGGATGAAAGGACCGCCCTCGCCGGCTTCATGGACGGAGGCGGCAGCTTATTGTTTTCCAGTAAAAACGCCGGTTCCGCCATCGGTTCCGAAAGCTTCTATACCAACTATCTTAAAGCCAATTTCGTTACCGGGACTGTGCCCACCAGCGCTATTAAAGCCTATGGCGTGGACGGCGCACCCTTCACTTCAGGGGCTGACACATTGTTCTTTATCGGCGGCACCGGAGGCGGCAACTACCGAGACCTGGACGCTATCGAACCGGCCGGAGGTTCAAGCGAAGCTTACCGATATTACAGCACAACCTACACTTGCGGCGTTTACTATGAGGGCGCTTATAAGCTCATCTACCTCTCCTTCCCGTTGGAAACGGTCACCGGTCTTGCAGGGACTGTACCTCGTGAAACCGCGCTGGAGTATATGCTGGGTTGGCTCGGCTTCGTGGGAGTGGCTCCCGGATTCACCGGCGATAAGGTTCCCGCTGATTTCGCCTTGAGTTCCAACTATCCCAATCCTTTCAATCCCTCGACCAGTATCGACTTTGCGCTGCCCCATAGGGCGGAAATCAGCTTGAAAGTTTACAATTCAGCCGGACAACTGGTGACTGAGCTGGTAGAAGGAATCAGAGAGGCGGGAATTCACACTGCATACTTCGACGGCGCCGGATTGTCGTCAGGGCTTTACTTCGCCCGCCTTGAAGCTGAGGGCGCGACGCTGACCAGTAAAATGTTGCTGCTGAAGTAGCGTATGAAGGTGTCATCGATCGGAGGTGGTCTTCACCGCCAGGACTATTATGAAAGAAAATTTGTATTTGGATGAGATATATGAAGCCGCCGGCCGAAAGTGTCGGCGGCTTTTTTTGGGTGTTTTCAGATGATTCATATGAATAAGCCTGTCCCTCCATTCTTAGGGAGCGTTCAGGAGGCGGTAAATCCCGATATCGTTATCGCGGGTATCCCCTACGACGGCACTTCCACCGGCAGGAAAGGCGCGGACCGGGCGCCGCGTGAAATTCGCGCGGCTTCGGACTTGATTGAGACCTTCAGCCCTTTTCTGGATGCCAGCCTCGATGATATAACCATCTTCGATAGGGGGGACTTAATCCTGCCGAAGGCCTCTCCGTTTACGCGAATAATCGAAGCTGCGGATGAATTGTTCACCGGCGGAGGCAGATTGATGTTTTTCGGAGGGGAACATTCCATCACGCCCTTTCTGGTTCAGGCGGCAGTGAAGACCTATCCCGGATTGAAGGTCTTGATTTTCGACGCTCACACCGACCTTCGGGAAGAGTACCAGGGGAGTCCTGACAATCATGCCTGCGCTTCCCGGAGGACGGCTGAAGCGGTTGGCTGGGAAAATTTAAGACTTGTCGGTGTTCGTTCCGGGACCAGGGAGGAGTTTGCCGAAGTGCATGAGCGCGGTCTGTTGATGAATGCGGCTCATCCGCAGATTAAGGCGCTGGCTGACGATTGGTTAAAGGGCAGTCCGGTCTATATTTCACTCGACCTGGATGTCTTCGATCCTTCGCTGATTCCCGGAACCGGAGCCCCGGAACCGGGGGGGATAACCTATCGGGAATTTTTGGAATGCGTGACCGCCCTGCGCGGCATCGATTTGATCGGTTTCGATATGGTGGAGCTCTGCCCTCCCGCCGATCCCGCCGGAGTATCGGCGGTGACTGCGGCTTCCGCCGCCAGGGAACTGATGCTGCTGACGGCGGGAAAACAGCGCTTTTAATCCGCAATTACTCCGGAATCGGTTTGAACGCCGGTCTTTGATGATGATAATGATGATTAAGACTTAGAGAGGAAGAGTATGTACTCCCCCCGGGGGCGCTGCCGGAGTTGTAAAAGCCCCCTCTTAGGTAATCTAAGAAATCGCTGAACATTTGTCAAGTTTTTGGAGTAAAAAAGTTGATTTATACTTAGGGCTTAAGCTTGCAGGCCCGGGCGGTTTTAAGAAATCAGGGTTTGCGGCTGGGTAAATGTCAGGTTTCCGGGGCGCTAAAGACCTGACATAACGCGAACTTCAAGCAAGATAGTCATTCCGGTGCAGCCGGAATCCTTCCGGGAAAGAAAGATTCTGGCTTGCTTCGCAGCCAGAATGACGAATACGCTTCATATCAGTAAAGTGTTACCTTTATCATATAGAGAAAGCGGAAATGAAAAAATATCAGCTTCTTATCGGGGGGGAGTGGATTAACGGCGCCGGGACGATTTCGGTGGATAATCCTTACGACGGTTCCATAGTGGCTGAGGTTTCATCGGGGGGCGAGGATGACCTCAAGTTAGCGGTGGACAAGGCGGTTCAGGGTTTTGAAAAGACGCGCCGTTTGAGTTCCGCCGACCGTTCCCAGATTTTAGGTCGGATAACGATGGGAATCGCCAACCGTTTGGAGGAATTCGCCGAGACTATCGCTCTGGAAGCGGGTAAGCCCATAAAAGACGCCCGGGGCGAAGTTTCCCGCGCCGTCAACACCTTCAGCATCGCCTCGGAAGAGAGCAAGCGTTTCGGCGGCGAAGTCATCCCGCTGGACACGATTCCTCCCACCGCCGGAAGGTGGGGATTCACCCGGCGTTTCCCTGTCGGTCCGACGCTGGCGATTTCTCCCTTCAATTTTCCGTTGAACTTAGTGGCGCACAAAGTTGCGCCCGCGATTGCGGTGGGTAATCCTGTCATTGTCAAGCCGTCGTCCAGCGCGCCGTTCACGGCTTTGAAATTGGGGGAGGTTATTTTAGAATCGGGCTGGCCAGAGGAGGCTGTATCCGTGATTCCCTGCCGGGGCGCGGCTGCGGAGAAGATTCTGAGGGATTTTCGTTTGAAGAAGCTGACGTTCACCGGCTCTCCGAAGGTGGGCTGGCGTTTGAAATCGCTTTGCGGCAGGATGAAGGTTACCCTGGAACTGGGGGGCAACGCTGCGGTGATTGTGGACGACCCGGGAACGCTTGATTACGCGGTGGAGCGTTGCATCACTGGCGCATATTCCTACGCCGGGCAGATTTGCATTTCGATACAACGTATAATCCTTCAGGAGGATATTTACGACCGGTTTTTAGCGGCATTTTTGGAAGAAGCAAAAGCTTTGAAGCCGGGGAACCCTTTGGACGAGGAGACGCGTTTGGGTCCGATGATAGACCTTGCTTCAGCGGAGAAGGCTGAATCCTGGGTGAAGAGCGCGGTCGAGGCAGGAGCGGAGATGTTGCTGGGCGGCGAAAGGGAGGGGCGGATGTTCCCTGCGACGGCGCTTGCGGGAGTTCCCCGTTCCCAGCCGGCGTACAGCTCGGAGATTTTCGCCCCGGTGGTAGTTGTTTCCAAGTACCGCGAGTTCGAGGATGCTTTGGCGGAGGTGAACGATTCGGATTACGGTTTGCAGGCGGGGGTGTTCACTTCGGATTTGAACAAAGCCTGGCGCGCCTTCGAAACGCTTGAGGTTGGCGGAGTCATAGTGGGCGATATTCCGACTTTTCGGGTGGACCATATGCCCTATGGCGGGGTTAAAAATTCCGGTTTTGGTCGGGAGGGAGTGCGCTATGCGATGGAGGAGATGAGCGAGCTTCGTTTGATGACCATCAATCCGGTCGGGTGATGCCGGAACTTCCTGAAGTTGAAACGGTGCGCCGGGAGTTGGCGCCTGCACTGAAGGGCAGAATCATCACAGGTTGTTCGGTACTGCGGGAGAGTTATTTGCGGGGACAAAGTTCGGCGGAGTTTGTAAGGTCGGTATCGGGGAAGCGAATCGAAGCGGTTGAGCGGCGGGGTAAGTATCTGCTGTTCCGGCTTTCCGAGGGAATTATTTTAGCTCATCTGGGGATGACCGGCGTATTCAGACTCGTGGAGAAGGGAACCGCTTCGGGCAAACACACTGTGGCACGTTTCGAGTTCGAGCGGTTCGGTTTGGCGATGGATGATGTCCGTCGTTTCGGTCGTCTCAGGTATTACGGTTCCGGGGCTGTTATCCCTGCGATAGAAAGACTGGGCGCGGAACCGCTGAATTCGGAATTCAGCGCCGATTACTTAGCCGATGCGTTCGTTAGACGCAGGCGGGCGATTAAGGAGCTGCTGCTGGACCAGTCGGTGATAGCGGGGTTAGGGAATATCTACGTCTCAGAGATACTTTATCGAGCCGGGATTCATCCTTCGACCGGGTGTCAGGTTTTATCACGGGAGCGGCTTGAAGGTTTAGTATCGGAGATTCGGGCGGTATTGGGGGAAGCGATCGAATGCTGCGGCACCACCATCTCTGATTACAAACGACCGGATATGGATTCGGGGGGATTCCAGGACTTTCTCCGGGTTTACGGCAAGGCGGGGGAGGAGTGTCCGGTTTGCGGTGCAGAGATTCAGCGGATGGTTTCGGGGGGTAGGAGTTCTTTTTATTGTCCTCGGTGCCAAAGGTGTGATAGGTAGTAGGCGGGAGGTTCATCCCGTTGCAGCGGGCGTTCATTTGAAAGCTCACTAGGAAGAAGGATTCCGGTTACGCCGGAATGACTTGTAAATTGGTGGGTTAAGAACCCACTCTTTTGTGCGCAATGACAGATTCCCTAGTATGCATTCGCACGCGGGAGCGTGGGAACGAGGGGAAACGAGAACACTGTCAGGTCTCCGCTTCGCTAAAGGCATAGCGCAACGTTATAGCCGTTATCGGAGATGGTATGCATTCCCACGCTGGAGCGTGGGAACGAGGGAAGCCGCGATGTTTTTGCCTATCACAGTTGAAATTAATTGCAGTAATATTATATTAAACCCTCATTCGAGGGTCTCTATCGCGACCTTGCGCAATTTAAGATGAAAATTTACGGCTCGCGTATTAGCGCTGCCACTATTTTCAGAATGAATGTATATTAAACCTACAATCAACCTCCATAATTCAGAACGCAATTGAAAGTCCTTTTTATTGTCAATCCATTTTCCGGTATCAAGAACTGGGAAGCAGTAGTCCGCTATATTCAGCAGAGCTGGGGTCCCAGCGGACACGATTTTGAGATTATTTCTACCTGGAAAGTGGGGGACGGGGAGAAGTACGCCCGTAAGGCTGCGGAGGAGAAGCTGGATATGGTGATAGCGGTTGGCGGCGACGGCACTATCAACGATGTGGCCCGGGGTCTTTTAGGTTCTGATACGGCTCTGGGTGTGGTCCCTGCCGGTTCGGGCAACGGTTTTGCCCGTCATTTCGGTATCCCGCTATCCCGTAAGAAAGCAGTTCCCATGCTTTTGGAGCCGGAATTCGATTGGATGGATTTGGGGGAAGTGAACGGGCGGATATTTCTGGTGACCTGCGGCGCGGGGATGGATGCTCATATCACCAGGCTTTTCAATGCCGGCCCCCGCCGAGGGCTTCTTTCTTACATTGTCTCCTCCATCAGGTCTTTTCTCGGCTACAGACCTCCCAAAATGAAGATTGTGATAGAAGAGGGTGAAATCGACGTCGAACCCATCCTCATCACCGCCGCCAACCTGGCGCAATACGGCGGGGGAGTGCGGGTGGCTCCCGACGCCGACCCGATGGACGGTTATCTGGATTTGTGTATCATCAAGCGGATGAGTCCTCTGCTGATTCTTTACCACCTGCCCAAGCTTTTCACGGGCAGAATCAAACGGGTTCCTGCAACCACTATCCTCAAGATAAAGAAAGTTACGATTATAAGCGAACCTTTGGGTCCGGTTCATGTGGACGGCGATTTAATGGGGCAGGAGAACACGCTTAAAATCAAGGTGCTGCCGAAAGCTTTGAAAATCGCGGTGGGGAGGAAGAGATGAGGGATTTCGAGTCTCCTTATTTGAAGTGGATAAAGAAGGTGGAGATGCCCCGGCTGAACCTGGGTATGTCGGGACTGCACTACACGGGGAAATTCAGCGACCTTGACACTTCGCCGGGGGAGGAGCCGGTTTCGGTTCATCACGGTTACGGACTTGAGGAGTATTTAGCGGCGCTTAGTCTCCGGTACGGGGTGCCTCAGGATAACATCGTTTCCTCTATCGGCACCAGCGGGGCTAACTTTTTACTTTTCATAGCCTTACTATCGCCCGGCGATGAAGTTATCGTGGAGACTCCGGTTTACGATCCTCTCCCCAACGCGCTCAAGCTGTCGGGAGCTGAGGTCAAGTATGTCCCTCGCCGCCGGGAAAACGGGTGGCGCATCGACTTGGACGAGTTTCAGTCATTGCTGAGCGGCGAAACGCGGATGGCGGTATTGACCAACCTTCACAATCCCAGTGGCGTACTTATCCCCGATGAAGATTTAAGGGCGATGGCGCAGATTATGGGGGAGCTTGGTGGATGGCTGTTGGTGGATGAGGTTTATCTGGAGTTCTATTTTGGCAAGGGGCCTAAGACCTCATTTCTGCTGGCGGACAATATTTTAGTGACTTCCAGTCTGACCAAGGCTTTCGGATTAGGACCGCTTCGTGCGGGGTGGATTTTTGCGCCGGGTGCGGCGGCGAATGTTTTGCGGGACGCGTTCGATTTGGCGGTGGGTACTACGCCCTCGTTCACGGAACATATCGCGGCTCGAGTGTTGGGTGAGGAGGCGCTGTTCGAGAGTTTCGCCGGGGCTGCGGAGGAGTTGATGCGGGAAAACCTGCCGGTGGTGGAGGAGTTTGTGAATTCCACCGCGGAGCTGGACTGGGTCAAGCCTGACGGCGGTGTGAGCGCGTTTCTATTGACCGAGAGCTCTGACAAAGCGGAGAAACTGCAGCGGCTGCTGTTTGAAGGGTATAGGACGCTGGTGATGCCGGGGCGTTTTTTCGAATATCCCCGGGGTTTCAGGCTGGGGTATGGGATTCCGGGCGGGATACTTAAAGAGGGGCTGGAGAATATTCGGCGGGCGTTGAGGGAATTGTAGATAACGGAGAACAGATAACTGAGAACTGAGAACTGAGAACAGATAACGGAGAACGGAGAACCGAAGACCAAAGCCCGAAGACAGATGCTTGTCCCCCAACAAATTCTGTGGGGGGATGAATCCCCCGCCTACTACGTCTGTATGCATTCCCACGCTGGAGCGTGGGAACGAGGAAACGCTTCGCTTAAGACCTGACTTAACTCGGAATATTACCCGATTGCTTCACTTCGTTCGCAATGACATTATTTTTGAACGCTGCCTCTATCTTAACATATTATTAAAATCATACAGCTTATGTAATGAGCCAGCTTACCGATAACGACCTACTGTCTATTCAGGAAGCGCGGACTCTCACCGACCAAGCCTTCGCCGCTGCTCAGGAACTGCGCGGTTTCAGTCAGGATGCTGTGGACCGCATTGCTGAGAGTATGGCGCGCGCGGGTTTTGAAGCTTCGGAGCGGCTGGCGAAGATGGCGTCGGAGGAGACCGGATTCGGGCGATGGGAGGACAAACTGGCGAAGAATCACCTTGCCACCGCCAATCTCTGGGCTTATATCAAGGATATGAAGACGGTGGGCTTTTTAGACGATCCGTGCCCGGTGCGTCGGGTGGCGGAGCCGATGGGGGTGGTGGCGGCGATTATCCCTTCCACCAATCCCACTTCCACTGCGCTCTACAAAGCCATCATCGCTTTGAAGGCGCGGAACAGCGTGGTTTTGTCGCCTCATCCTGCGGCGGTGAACTGTATTCGGGAGACGGCGGCGGTTATGCAGCGGGCGGCGATGGAGGGTGGCGCGCCGGAGGATTCTGTCCTCTGTATGACCGTGCCTGAACTCGCCGGAACCAACGAGCTGATGAGCCTCCCCAAAGTGGGCGTGGTGCTCGCCACCGGGGGGACTGCACTGGTTAAAGCCGCTTACAGTTCGGGCAAACCTGCTTACGGCGTAGGACCGGGCAATGTCCCCGCCTTCATCGAAAAGACCGCCGACCCGGTGAAAGCGGTGAACGACATCACAGTTTCCAAATGTTTCGACTACGGGACAGTTTGCTCCTCTGAGCAATCGATAGTGGTGGACCGGAGCTTAGACTCTGAAGTCAGAGCGCTGTTGAAATCGACGGGCTCGCACTTTTGTTCCCCGGAGGAGATTTCGTTGTTGGAAAAGGCGATGATACTGCCGGGATTGAAGGTGAATCCGCGAATTGTGGGGCAGTCCTCGGCTAAGATTGCGGAGATTGCGGGATTCAGCGTTCCGGAGGATACGAAGATGTTAGTTGTGGAAATCGGCGGAGTGGGGGAGGATTACCCGCTTTCGATAGAAAAGCTGTCGCCGGTGATATGCTATTATGTGGTGGACGGATGGGAGGAGGGGTGTGAGATGTGCTTAAAAATCATCCGTCACGGCGGTCTGGGGCACACGATGGCTCTGCATAGCAGGGATGATAATGTGGTGGAGCGTTTCGCGCTGGAAAAACCGGTAATGCGGGTTTTGGTGAACACTCCTGCGACTCACGGCGCGGTGGGATTGACCACTGCTTTGCCTCCGGCGTTGACTTTGGGGTGCGGCACCTGGGGCGGATCGATAACCGGGGATAATGTAACTCCGATGCACCTCTTGAATTTCAAGCGTTTGGCGTTGGAAACGACTCCCCTCCAAGCCGGGGAGGGTCTCCAAACGCCGGACGAAGCTCAATCTGTTCGCTGGCGTTACGACGAGCAGTTTCGCTACCGCCCGGTGAGGGATGATTCCGAGCCGGGGGAAACTACCGCGAACAATTCTTACGGCGAAGGAATCAGCGAGGATTCGATACGGAAAATAATCGCCGATTTCAAGGCTGGGCGGTAGGTGAAGGGGGGATTATCCCTCGAAACTCCATTTTTCCTGCTCGTCGAACCACATTGCGGGATTTTCCAGGTAGAGCAGGGTTTCCGAGAGCAGGCGGTAATGTTCGCTCTCCTGTTCGAAAAGGAAGGCGTAGAGGGCTTTAGCTTTGGCGTTGTCGGTATTAGCCTCAAGTTCTTTGTACATATTTGCTCCGTCCTCTTCGAATTTCATCGCGGCGTGATAGGCGTTGATGGAGTCAGGGTCTTCCTCGACAGTGGCTTCCATCCGATTGCGGGCGGCTTCAAAGATGGTTTTTCTGCGGAGTTCATAGTTCACTACTTTGTCATAGTCCACTTCGGGATCGCCGCCGGTTTGGGAGGATAGTTTATCATAAAACTCCTTTATCGCTTCGATGTGATGAAGCTCCTCTTCCGCGAGTTTAGCAAGTGTGGACTTCGCTAAAGGATTGGTGACTTTCTCCACCGACTTCAGGTACATTTTTCGTCCGTCCTCTTCGGTTTTAAGCGCCAGTTTCAGCGATTCGATTTCGGGATTGACTTTGGACATAACGCTCCTTTTCGGTTTAAATTCGCTTTATACTCGCTCATATATCTGAAATTAATATATTCAAATTAAAAGTTCCAATTTTCGATGGTGGAAATGGTGTTTGGTGTTTGGTGGTTGGTGAAAAAGATACGCAGGCTATTACGGATATTTCGTTAGTATGTAGGGCGGGCCATTCAGACGCGCCGGGATGTCGCAGAGTGGGGGATTTTGCGGCACGAGGTTTACTATGGTTTGATGTCTAAAGCGGAGACTCGACAGCACAGATGATTGTTCATTCACGCACTTTACCGATTGTTGGAGGTTTATACATTCTTATGCGGGAGCGTGCAACGAGTAAATCTCCCCTGCCCCTCTTATTCTAAGGGGGGAAAGAAAGATTCCGGCTGCGCCGGAATGACTTGTAAATTGGTGGGTTAAGAACCCACCCCACGACTCTAAATACATTAATTCTCGGACAATTTAGGGCGATCCTGCGCCACAGAAGTCAGGTCTCCGCTTCGCTAAAGACCTGACTTAATGCAGAATAACTCGATTGATTCACTTCGTTCGCAATGACAATTAATATTGTTATGCATTCCCACGCGGGAGCGTGGGATCGAGGGGAACGATAGAAGATATGTTTAAAGATTCATTATATTACAGGAACTATGCAGCAATTCAATTATTATCGACCTGAGAGTATCGAAGAAGCCATCGAACTGCTTGACCGCCCCGGCGCGAAAGTGTTCGCCGGGGGGACCGATATGGTTCCGCGGCTGAAGAAGGGGCTGTTGGCGGTTGAGGCTATGGTGGACTTGAAACGGATACCGGATTTGGGGCGTATTGAGGCGGTTTCCGGCGCAATCCATATTGGGCCGCTGGCTACGCACGCTGACATAACAGTTTCGGAACCGCTGTGGAAAAAGGTACCGATTCTGCCCCAATCCGCCTTGACGATGGCGGGTCCTCAGATTCGGAATATGGGGACCATCGGCGGGAACATTTGTAACGCTTCTCCTGCGGGCGACCTTCTGCCCGGTTTGATTTGCCTGGAGGCTGAATTCGAGCTGTCCTCGGGGGAGGGGAAGCGTCGGGTCGCCGCCGCCGATTTTTTCACAGGTCCCGGTGAGACGGTTCTTCGTCCGGGAGAAATCCTCAGCGACATTATCGTTCCTGTTCCAGAATCCGGGAGCGGGGCGGTTTACTTGAAATTAGGCCGTCGGAATGCGATGGAAATCGCGCAGGTGGGGGTGGCGGCATTGGTAAGGATTGAGGGGGGGAAGGTGGGTAAAGCGCGAATTGTGTTGGGGGCAGTGGCGCCGGTTCCGATGCGGGCAATTAGCGCCGAGGAAATCCTGACCGGCATCGCCGGAGACGAGGATAGTGTCACCCGCGCCGCTGACGCGGCGGCGGAGTCATGCCGTCCTATTGACGATGTGCGGACTACCGCGGAGTACCGGCGGGAGATGGTGAAGGTTTTGACCCGCAGGGCTGTACCTCAAGCAATGGAGGAGGCGCGGAGATGAAAGTACCCATCAATATCACTGTCAACGGGGAGAAGCATACGCTTCAAATAGCGCCTCAGATGATGCTGTTGAAGCTTTTGCGGGATGTGTTGGGTTTAAGCGGCGTCAAGCGCGGGTGCGGCGAGGGGGACTGCGGCGCTTGCACTGTGATTATCGACGGCAAGGCGAAGCTATCTTGCCTGACGCCTGCGGTTTCAGTCGATGGCTGCGATATCATCACTATCGAAGGATTGGCGAAGGGGACTCAACTTCATCCTTTGCAGCGGGCTTTTGTGGATAAGGGTGCGGTTCAGTGCGGTTTTTGCACGCCGGGGATGATTATGTCCGCTATAGCTTTGTTGGAGGCCAATCCTCATCCTACGGAAGCGGAAATCAAAGCCGGATTATCGGGGAATCTATGCCGCTGCACCGGCTACGCTAAGATAATTGAGGCGGTGAAAGCCGCGGCGGAGCCTCTGGGCTGATTACTTTGTTTCGCAGAATCCAAAACCGCGCCGGAAGCGGTGAAATTATCATCGCCCAGAGCGGACTCGCCGAGGGCAATATGACTTACGCGCGCGGCTCTGCGCGGGAAACGATAAAAAATCGGAAACGGTTCCTTGATAAGCTCGATTTAAGTTTGGAGAACCTTACTGCGCCGGCGCTGGGTCACGGCAATCGGGTGAGGCGGGTGACATTCGAGGACCGGGGGAGGGGGGCTTTCAACCTGGAGGAGGCTTTCCCGGCGACCGACGGGCTGGTCACGACTGCGCCGGGGCTTATCTTAGCGGTTACTACCGCCGACTGCCTGCCGGTGTTCGTCTGGGATGATGCACAAAGCGTTGTCGGTATCACTCATACGGGGTGGAAGGGGCTGGCTGGGGGGGTGCTGGAAAATCTGATTGATACGGTAATAAGCTGCTCGACTACCCCGCCGAGTGAGTTAAGCGCGCTGATAGGGGTTGGTATCGGCGCCTGCTGTTACACGGTTGAAGCGGATAGAGTGGCTGCGTTCAAGCCTCTGCCGAGGGGGTTGATAAGCTATGTCGATGCCGGAGGGACGCACCTGGATTTGAAGCGCATCGCGGTGATGAAACTGGCGGCGGCGGGATTGGAAGCGGAGAAGATTGAGGTTGTTCCGGAATGTTCCGCCTGCGGTGAAGGATATCCATCTTACCGGAGGATGGGGGAGGATTTTGCGCCGGATTTGGCGTTGATAACGATAGGGTAAAGCTGAATGCTGAATGCTGAAGGATGAATGGTGAAAGTTATAAGGTTATATCTTTTTTTACCAGGTTAGAGGATATTATGTATCGGGAGGGGGCAATGTCGCAGAGTGCGGGGACTCTGCGACACAATTGGATTCAGGTATCAACTTTGTAAAATATCTGACTTAACGCTGTGTATTACCCGATTGCTTCACTTCGTTCGCTATGACAGTTGGTGATGGTTTGAAACTTAAGACTGATATAACGTATAATGTCGGCTTTAAATAAGCCGACCTTCGACTGTGAACGAGATGAAGGTTTTTTTTCATTATTCAACGCGCAGACCCTTCACTTTGTTCAGAATGACATAATCAATGTAAATATAGTTAGTTAATCGCTAATCCCACCCTACGGTTTATTTAGGGCGACATTAGTGGTATGCGTTTCCACGCTGGAGCGTGGGAACGAGGAGGATGGATTAATCACGCATTCGATAAGCGGCCCATCTTAGTGACGGGGGCTCACCGTTCCGGGACGACCTGGGTGGGGAAGATGCTGGAATTAGCGCCGGGCACGGGATATATCCATGAGCCTTTCAATCCCGAAGGGGAGCCGGGGATAGGCAATCCGGATTTTCCCTGGTTCGCTTATGTGACCCGGGAGAATGAAGAGAAATTCTACCCGCATATTCGCAACATACTGAATTTTCGGTTCGACATCGCCTCTGCGGTGAAAATGCTGGGACTTGAAGCGGGCAGACTTCCCAGGGAATATCTGGCGCCGGAGATTGCGGCGCTGGAGAACTATGTAGATTTTGTTAAACACTACGCGGATAAATCTTGTCCGCTGGTTAAGGATCCTATCGCGCTGCTGGGGGCGGAATGGCTGGCTTCGCGCTTCGATATGAGGGTAGTGGTGATGATACGCCATCCCTCCGCATTCGTCAGCAGTTTGAAGCGGCTGGGATGGAATTTCCGGCATTCCACTTTTCTCAGCCAGCCATTGTTAATGCGGGATTACCTTGAACCGTTCAGGGGGGAGATTGAGGAATTCGCTTCGGGTGAGCCCGATTTGGTGGAGAGCGCGGCTTTAGCCTGGAAGTGTTTCTATTACATTGTGGATAAATACCGGGACAAGCATCCGGACTGGGTTTTCCTTCGGCACGAGGATATTTCTGCGGCGCCGGTGGAAGGTTATAAAGACCTTTTCCAGCGGCTGAACCTCGAATACACACCACAGATTGAAGGGGAAATCAGGGCTCACAGCGAATCCTCCAATCCCGCCGAATGGCGGCAGGGGGAATATCAGAACGTGAAGCTCGACAGCCGCGCCGCCGCGGTGAATTGGAAAAAGAAACTGTCCGGGACGGAGGTAGGGAGGATTCGAGTTATTACAGGCGATGTCGCCGGATTGTTTTACGGTGATGCGGAATGGTGAGATAGTGAAACGTTTGAACAGTTAAACGGTATTTGATGCTTGGTGTTTAGTGAAGATGGATTCACAGGCTGTCACGGCTATTACCGGTTACCAGTTACCGATAGGGGCGAACTGCCGTTCGCCCCTACGAAGAGGGATTCCGGCAGTGACGGAAAGATTTGTAAATTGGTGGGTTAAGAACCCATCATACGCCTGAATCAACGCATTATGTCGGCTTTGAATAAGCCGACCTACAGTTTAAGAAAGATATTATCATACATAATTATTGATTTTAGCTAATGACTGATTTTACCCACATTGGCAAGCGCGTCCCCAAACCGGACGCTCCGGCTAAAGCTGCCGGCGCCGCGGTTTACGCTCACGACTTGACGCTGCCGGGGATGCTATTCGGCGCGATAAAGCGCAGCGATTTCGCTCATGCGGAGATTTTATCTATCGATCTTGAGCAGGCGCGCAAAGTTCCGGGAGTCAAGGTGATTATTACCGCTGACGACACTCCGAAAATCCCATTCGGCTACGGAAAGGATAATTATCCGCTGAAGTTCGGTCGGGTGAAGTGCCGGGGGGACGAGATTGCGGCGTTGGCGGCAGACAATGAGATTGCGGCGCGGAAAGCGGCTTCGCTGATTAAGGTCGAGTACAAAGAGCTGCCTGCGGTGTTCGATCCTTTCGAGGCGGTTAAGCCGGGGGCGCCTCAGATTCACGAGGGCAGCTCCGGGAATTTGTCGGTCCGCTACAGTTACGATTACGGCGATGTGGAGCGGGGTTTCGGCGAGGCGGAGTATGTCGCCGAAGGGCGTTTCGAACTGCCTTTCCAGGCGCATTGCTGTTTGGGGAGCTGCGCCTGCGCGGCGGAATGGGGATTTGACGGCAGGCTGACGATGTATTCGATGACTCAGGTGCCGTTTTTGTACCAGAAGGATATGGCGGATGTTTTGGGGATTAAGGGGAGCCAGGTTCGGGTGATTCAGACCGCTATCGGCGGCGGTTTCGGCTCCAAGCTGGACCTTTATCCCTACGAAATCATCGCCGCCTTGCTGGCGAAAGCCGCCGGTAAGCCGGTGAAGATGGAGTATTCGCGGGAGGAGGAATTCCGCTATTCTCCGCCGCGTCCGCCGATGGTTATCGATATGAAGACCGGGGTCGATAAGGAGGGGAAACTGACCGCGCGGCAAGCTTACATTATGGGGGACAACGGGGCTTACAATTCCTGGGGGAATGTTACGCCGATTATTTCGATGCAGACGGTGTCTTCGCTCTACCGCGTGCCGCACATTTTATTCGAGGCGGACATAGTTTACACTAACAATCCTTATGGTTCGGCGATGCGGGGATTTGGCAATCCTGAGGCGACTTTGGCGGTGGAATCTCAGATGGACGAATTAGCGGAGATGTTGGGGATGGACCGGCTGAAATTCCGCATAATGAACGCTAATCGCCCCGGCGATGTCACCCCGCAGAAGATGGTGTTCACCTCCTGCGGGCTGAAGGAGTGCATAGAAGAAGCCTCAGCGCGCATCAGACTGAACGAGAAGCGGGCGCGTAAGGGGCCTATCGCCCGGGGAACCGGAGTCGCCGCCGGCCTTCATGTGGGGGGGGGGGCGCGGATTTACCGTTCCGACGGGTGCGGGTGTATGGTCAAGGTGGATGATTTCGGGCATGTTACAGTGATTTCCGGTTCCACGGAAATCGGTCAGGGTTCTGATGCGGTGTTGACTCAGATGGCGGCGGAGACTTTAGCGGTTCCGGTGGAGAATGTGACTCTGGATTGGCAGGACACGGACACTTCCCCCTGGGATGTGGGGGTGCACGCTTCCCGCACCACCTTTATCGCCGGTAACGCGGTAGTGAAGGCGGCTTTGGACGCCAAGCGGCAGATTTTGGAAGCCGCTTCTAAGATGACCGGGGAGCCGGTGGAGAACCTCGATATTAAGGACGGCAAGGTCTATATGAAATCCGACCCTTCGAAGACGCTGCCATATGGCAAAGTGGTTCGGGCGCGGCATTTTCGGGAGGGGGGCGATGTGGTGGTGGGGAAATATTTCTACGACCCGCCCACGGTGATGCAGGACAAGCATTGGGACGGGAATATTTCCGCCACTTACGGTTTCGGGGCGCAGTCGGCTGAAGTGGAGGTGGATTTGGAGACAGGGCAGGTCAAGGTGTTGAAAATCGTGGCGGCTCACGATGTGGGGCGGGTGATTAATCCGATGACGCTGGAGGGGCAGGTCGAAGGCGGCGTGGCGCAGGGCGTGGGCTACGCGCTGTTGGAGAACATTCAATTGAAGGAAGGCGCAGTCCAAAACCCCAATTTCGCCGATTACAAGATGCTGACCCCGCTGGACGTTCCCGAAATTGAGAAAGTTTTCGTCGAGACTATCGACCCTGAAGGGCCTTTCGGGGCTAAGGGTGTGGGGGAGATGCCGATGGTTCCCACCGCCGCCGCCATCGCCAATGCTGTCTATGACGCCATCGGGGTTCGCATCCGCAGTCTGCCTATTACGCCGGAAAAGGTGTTGGAGGCGTTGAAACGGTGAAACGGTGAAATGGTGAAACATAGGGTTAGAAGATTGCGCATACCCCAATCGAAACACAAACCATCATTCGATGGATTCTCTTCGCGAACCATCGCACAACTTAGAATGAAAATTCACAGCTCGCGTATTTACGCTGCCGCTATTTTCAAGGTAAACCCTCATGCGAGGGTCTCTATCGCGACCTCGCACAACTTAGAATGAAAATTCACGGCTCGCGTATTTACGCTGCCGCTATTTTCAAGGTAAAGAATCAAAAAATGAATAATAGACACATATTAGTTTTGGTCTTTCTTGCAATGCTGCTGCCTCTACTTTGCGCATTCGGCGGGGAGACAGCGGTTTATCCGCCGGTAGTTACCGAAGTAATCGAGGCGGCAGGAGAAAACCGTATAGAACTGGAAAAAGCGATATCCCACTATACTCTTGAAGGCGATTCGCTGAAACTGGAGGCATTATTCTACCTAATCGCCAACATTAAGAATCACTGTTATGTAACTTATGACCTGATTGACAGCGCAGGAACACATATCGATTTCAATGTCCTGGACTACCCGGATTTTAGTACGATGAAGGCACACTGCGACTCATTGGAAGTTCAGTATGGTGAACTTGACTTCAGGAAGAAGGAAAAGATATATGATTATCAGACCATCAGCTTAGATTTTCTGGTCACGCAGATAGACTACGCTTTCAAAGCCTGGCAAGAAAAACCGTGGGCGGAGGGGCATTCTTTTAGCAGTTTCTGCGAGTATGTTCTTCCCTATCGCGGGAGCAATGAACCGCTGGAACCCTGGCGTGATTTCTTTTGGCATAAATATGAAGATATTGAAAGCAGGATGAGCGATTCTTCCGACCCTATCGAAGCCGCTTGTATTATCAACGACGATATCAAGTCCTGGTTTTCATTCGACTCGCGCTTCTATTATCATCCGGTCGATCAGGGATTATCGGAAATGCTGGAAAACCGTATGGGACGGTGCGAGGATATGACAAATTTAACCATCTACGCCATGCGGGCTAACGGCTTGGCGGTCACCAGCGACTACACGCCTTACTGGGCGAATACCGGCAACAATCACGCGTGGAATGCGATTGTCACCCCTGATGGCAGGGTCATTCCATTCATGGGGGCGGAAAGAAATCCGAGTAAATATCATCTGGCGAATAAACTGGCAAAGGTCTATCGCAAGATGTTCTCCGAACAAAAGGAAAATCTCGCCTTTCAGGAGAGGAAGCAGGAGAAGACGCCCAAGTATATTTCCGGCAAAAGCTATATCGATGTCACCGCGGACTATGTCGATGTTTGTGATGTGACCATCCCTTTGGCAAGAGATGTTTCCGACTCGGCAAATATAGGATATTTATGTGTATTCAATTCCGGGGAATGGAAGGCGATTCACTGGGGGAAGATTGTCGACGGAGAGGTTGTCTTTTCCGATATGGGGTTGGATATAGCCTATCTGCCGGTGCTCTATATCGAGGGAGAAATAGCGCCGTTTGCCAATCCCTTCATCCTTCATACGGACTCCAGTATCCGGGAACTGCAGCCTAAAGGCGATAAGACCATATCGGTTAGATTAATCTCCACCACCCGCAGAAAACAGGTAATCTCAACGGATGGAATCGAAAAGGTGTTTTTCACACCCGGACAGGAGTATGAACTGTTCTATTGGCGGGATAGCTGGGTGTCGCTGGGAAAGTCGGTCGCCGGGGCTGAGCCGCTTGTGTTTCACGGAGTCCCTGCAGGACTCCTGTACTGGCTGACAGCGGAAGGTTCCGATAAGGAGGAACGAATTTTCACCGTTGAAAACGGCAATCAGGTCTGGTGGTAGGCGCTTGGTGTTTGGTGTTTGGTGGATGGTGGTTGGTAATGTGAATTCACTGGCTATTCCGGCTATTATGGCTATTTGTAGGGTGGGCTATTCAGACCCGCCGGGGATGTTTGTCGGCTTTGAATAAGCCGACCTACAACAAGAGATATAGCTAAGAAAGGCTAACCGCAAAAGACATAGGATTAGCCCATATATTGAGCTACGGATTCTACCATAGTATCCACGGTTGCCAGATAACTTTATTTAATATGACGGAATTCAGGCTGAAACCAAAGCAGTATGGTCCTTGCGGGCTCTATTGTTCCGCCTGCGGCGCATCGGACTGCGGGGGCTGCCGCAGCGACGACATCGATGAATACATAATTAGATGTAAATTCAGGAATTGCGTGAAAGAGAAGGGGTTGGATTTCTGTTGTTACTGCGCAGATTATCCCTGTAAGGAACTGCGCGATTTCATGCGCGATGAATGGCCGCATCATTGGACTATGGCGCCTAATTTGGAATATATCAGAAAATATGGCGTTGATAAGTGGCTGGAGGCGCAGGCGCAGAAATGGTTATGCAAGACTTGCGGCGCGAATATTTACTGGTATCAGAAGACCTGCGGATGTGGAAAGGAATTGGAGGCTTTTGAAATACCAAAGACTGATTGATTAAAGCAGCTATGTATGGCGGAATCTTATTCCGCTGAATCTTGTCATTGCGAACGAAGCGAAGCAATCGCTTGGTTTGGAGGGAAAATTCACTGGCTATTACGGCTATTATGGCTATGGGTAGGGCGGATCATTCAGACCCGCCGGGCACCTGCCGCCGGTAGGGGCGTTTAGGGAGAGGGCGGATACGGGGATCCGCCCCTACGAGGAGGGATTCCGGCTGCGCCGGAATGACTTGTAAATTGGTGGGTTAAGAACCCACCCTACGGTTTATGGGAGAAATTCCGCCGGGTGTGGGGACCCGGCGGGCACATCAATGGATTAAGTATTACCAGATATCTAGTTTATAATATATGTCTCTAATATTTCACAACTTGTCCGATAAAATCCGCCGAGACCAACGCGGGTGGGTGGTCAATCCCTTCGAAGGTTTGCCGGATTTCCCGGCGGAATTCGGGCACCTGCATCTCGGCACTATTGAGCCGGGGGCGGTGCGGGGGAACCATTTACACACTGAGGCGGTGGAATGGATTTTCATCTTTGGCGGCGAATACGCTGTTCACTGGGAGGAGGGGGGAGAGTTCCGCGAAAAGCGGGTAGGGACGGAGGAATCGCTGGTCATCCAAATCTCCCCCGGCGCGGCGCACGCTGTCAGGAACGACTCGAATCACACCATCCATTTCATAACATACCAGAATGAATCGCTGCAGGATACCCTGAATACTACGAGGCGGAAGGAAATTCTTTAGCAATTCGAGTCGCAGGGTCTCCGAACCCTACTGTATATACCTATAAAACAATAATATACTATCGAGTGCAGACAGTCTGTCTGACAATTCAAAATGTCATACTGAATCCGCCAACCGTCGGATGAAGAATCTCTTATTTATAAATAAGTTACAAAAATGCAGATGCTTCGCTTCGCTCAGCATGACATATTCTCGGACAGACTGCGGAGACTCGACAGCACAAAGGCTATAAGGAGGAGCTATGTCCGCAGCTTATGAAAAGCATCGTGCGGGTTTACTAAGGGGGGTAATCCTCGCTCTTCTGGTCATCCTGCCTATCGTTTTATCGGCGTTGTTACTCGTGTTCGCTTTTGGGGGTGGGAAAACGTGGCTTTTCAACGAGCAGAGCTTGCTGATGAAAGATAGTATGAATGCGATGACCTTCGTTCGCTGCATACTGGAGCGGCGTTTGACGGAGCCGATGGCGCGCTTGAACCGGCTGAATCTGCCGGCGGATAAGGCTTCGGCTGCAAATCTGCGCCGCGAGTATCCGGAAATCGCGGCGCTGTATCGAATATCAGGGAAGAAGCAGGTGGTTCCTATAGCCGAATTCGAGTTATCTCCGGGATTTCGGGATAAGTTGGCGGCTGAAATGTTGAAGGTGAAGGATTCGCTGGCGATGGAACACGTTGCCTGGGACTCGACACTGCGAATCGCTTTCGCGGGAATATCGGTGGACAACCGCGCCTTCACCGCAGGTTTTGCTCAGCGGGAGAAGGACTGCCTCGTCGCGGTGTTCGACCCGGTTAAGATGAAGGAGTCGCTGCCCGGTTTGCTTAAGCGGTTTGAATTTGAAATGCCGTTGTTCGGCAATTTATTCGGGCGTTATCCCACCTTTCCCGGAGTGGTGAATTTTTACGACCAGGCGGGGGAGCTTTTTCACACATTGGGAAAGGGACTGCCTACGGATTGGAGGGCTCAGACCAGGCAACCGGCGCCATATCTGCCCTGGGAGGTGGAGATAGTCATCGGCGACGAATCCAGCGAAAGGGAACTCTACACTACGGATTTCCTCAAGACGATGGAGTATCCTTATGAGGTGTGGATTTATTTCTTCTCGATAATCGTATGTGTCGCGCTTCTGCCTGTCCTGACGCCTTACTTGCTGGGATTCAGGAAGAAAGGGTGATGGCGGTTTACAGGTGTTTGGTGATTGGTGGTTGGGGATAGGTGCTGGGTGCTTGGTGTGCTGGGGGCTGGTGAAGAGAATTCACTGGCTATCAGCCGGAAGGCTGACAGGTTACGGCTGTTATGGCTATGATTTTCGATTTTTGATTTTTGATTTGTGATATTTGATTTGCGGGGAACTTGTTGCTTAAGAGGGATTCCGGTTAGGGGGAAGGATTTGTAAATTGGTGGGTTAAGAACCCACCCTACGGTTCAAGGAAGAAATTCCGCCGGGCGCGGGGAGGAGGCGGGCACGTTACTTAGGGTTTAGGGTATAGGGTTTAGGGTAAAGGATAAAGGATTTAGGGTATAGGGTTTAGTGAAGAAGGATTCACTGGCTATGGTGGCTATAGTGGCTATGATTTTCGATTTTCGATTTTTGATTTGTGATATTCGATTTGCGGGGAACTTGTTGACTTAAGAGGGATTACGGTTAGGGGGAAGGATTTGTAAATTGGTGGGTTAAGAACCCACTCTACAATTTCGCTCGCAATGACAATAGTATTATGCGTTCCCACGAGGGAGTGTGGGAACGAGGATAATAACCTAATTTGAGAGTTTTGTCAAATGAACGAAGAGGATCCAAACCTGCCCGGAGCAATCCCTGGCAGGGAAGATAAGAAAGCCGGCGTGAACCGGCTGTTCAGGAAAATCGC
Organism: uncultured bacterium; assembly: GCA_964421875.1. GTDB lineage: Bacteria > Electryoneota > Tariuqbacteria > Tariuqbacterales > Tariuqbacteraceae > CAYQZD01. Next base: position 45,631 of record CAYQZD010000003.1, on the reverse strand, counting down.
TATAATCGCGCTGGTGTTCATTCCGTTGTGGGCGCTTTTGAGAATGACTATAGGCGCATATTTGGGGATGAATTTTCTCGGTCTTTATTTCAGTCAGCAGTTCGAGGATGACCGTTTCCAACTGCAGCATCACCTGACTACGGTGTTCTTGGAGCGTTTCACATATCCGCTGGAGGAACTGGGGGCGGCGAGCCTTCCGGTGAAGTCAAGCGAAGCCGCCCGCATCGTCAAGCGGTGTCCGGAAATTATCGCGGTGGACAGAATCAGTCCTGACGGCGCTGCCGCTAACCTGTTCAACGATACACCCACTGTCGAAGCGCATCAAAACATCGTTGAAACCGCCCTTGCGATTAAGGACACGCTTCCTTTTAACCGCGCCTATTGGGATACCACGCAATGGTTCCTGTTGTCTCCGGTTGAGGTGGAAGGGCGGGAGTTGATGTTCCACTGGCTGAAGCGGGAGGGGAGCCTCTATCTGTTGACAGTTGCCCCGGAACGGCTGAAAGCGGTTTTGCCGGATATTATCAGCCGTTATCAGCGTAGTCATCCCTCAGAATTTGCTTCCCATTTTCCGCCTTACGGGCATAGCGCGGAGTTGAAATTCTATGACAATACGGGGGAGAATTTTTATACGCTGGGCGCCCCTGAAGGCGGCGCTTGGGGGGAAATGTACGACAGCACTCCCAGATTCCTCCCCTGGAGGGTGACAATTCGGATATTCACCGGGGGGAGCCGGGAGCAGATGCTGGAGGCGGCTAAGACTCCGGAAGAGAACTATATATTGTTCGCTTATTCCGGAATTGCCGCTGTATGTGTAATTTTTCTGGCGGTTTTCGCGCCCAAGCTGCGCGGATTCGTGAGGAGGGAAGGGTAAGACTGTGATTAGATGAAGAAGCTCCTGCTCCATATTTGCTGCGCGCCGGACCAGACTGTGGCGTTTGAACGAACAGGTGAAGAATTCGAAGTTACCGGGTTTTTCAGCAACTCCTGTATCGAACCACAAGGGGAGTATTTTAAGCGTTTGGCGTCGAGCAGGCGTTTGGCGGAAATCCAGGGTATCGAGCTTATCGAGGATGAGTACCTTCCCAACGCTTTCCTCGCGTTGGCTAAGGGATTGGAGAAGGAGCCTGAACGGGGGCGGCGCTGTTTGAAATGCATTGAATACCGGATGCGGCGCGCCGCTGAAACCGCAGGTGAGCGCGGATTCGACATTTTCGCCACTACTTTGACTGTCAGTCCTCACAAGGACGCGGACTTTATCAATCGGGTCGGCGCGGAATTGGCAGACGAATTCGAAGTCGAATACCTTCCCAGCAATTTCAAGAAGCAGGATGGTTTCAAGCGTTCGGTTGAGCTGACGAAAAAGCTGGGAATCTACCGGCAGACCTACTGCGGCTGCCGCTTTTCCCTCAGGGATAAAAAGGAACGAGAAGCGGAGCGGGAGAATGCGAAAGAGCGGGAGACGGACGAGGCCTATAAAAATCGTAAGTTCTCTGTTGTTGATGAAAGCAATGCTTTCGGCGCGCCGCCGGGCGCGTTTTTCAAACCAAAGGACGCCGTTTCCCGCCGCTTCAAACAGGTGAAGCGGCGGAAGTGATTCTGCGATACGCAAGGAGGATGTCAGTTTTCCGCTTCGCTAAAGACCAGATATAACGCTTATAATTTCGGGCGGTATGCATTCCCACGCTGGAGCGTGGGAATGAGGGAAAGTGTTACCATATCTTAGAGATACAGTATATGGCGCAGGGTGTGGAAACCCTGCGCCACGATGAATACTGCCGCTTGGTGCAATATTTGCTGATGTTAGAAGCAGAAGAATTATATAACTATTTAGTCTTTTTTATTGAAATTTTCTTTCAATTGGAGATAAGATGAGCAACGCCATATATCTTGATAATAATGACACCACCCCCCTTCTGCCCGAAGTATTTGAGGCGATGAAACCCTATTTCATCGAAAACTACGGGAATCCCGCTTCACTGCATAAATTAGGGCTCGATGCTGAAAACGCCATCAACGACGCCCGGCACCGTCTAGCAAAACATATCGGCGCTGGGGACGACGATGAGATTATTTTCACATCCAGCGCCACCGAAGCCAACAACTTCGCCATTTTCGGCGCGGCGTATCAGAACCTGAGTAAGGGGAAGCACATTATCACCTCCAAGGTGGAGCATAACGCGGTCATCAATCCGATGAAGCGTCTGCAGGAGGAAGGCTTCGAAGTCGAGTTTTTGCCGGTTGACAGCTATGGTTTTGTGGACCCTGACGACCTGGCTCGCGCTATCCGGCCCGACACTACCCTGGTCTCCATCATTCACGGCAACCATGAAATCGGCACTATCCAGTATATACCTGAAATCGGGAAGATTTGCGCCGAAAAGGGTATTCCATTCCATACCGACGCTGCCCAGAGTTTTACCAAGGTTCCCCTTAATGTGATTGACGATAACATTCATCTGATGTCATTGAACGCTCACAAGTTTCACGGTCCCAAGGGCATCGGACTGCTTTACCGGCGCAAAGGGGTGAAACTGCGCAAGCTGATGGAGGGCGCGCCTCAGGAGAACAACCTCCGTCCCGGAACGGAAAACGTTCCCGCTATTATCGGTTTCGCCAAAGCCGCAGATATCGCTTTCGCCGAATACGATGCGAACAACGCTAAGATGATTGCGATGCGCGACCGGATGCTCGACGAACTTTTGACGATTCCCCACACCAAACTCAACGGTCCCCGCGGAGAACGGAGGCTTCCAACCAATGTGGATGTCACTTTCAGTTATATCGAGGGGGAAGCCATACTGATGCACCTGTCCCAGCGGGGGATTTACGTTTCTTCCGGCAGCGCCTGTTCTTCCAAATCGCTCACGCCCTCGGTGGTTTTAACCTCCATCGGTTTGAAGCACGAGCAGGCACACGGGGCTATCAGGTTCTCCTTTTCCAAGCTCAACACTCCGGAGCAGGTTGAGCGCACGGTGGCGGCGGTGAAAGAGGTGGTGACTTTGCTGCGCTCGATGACCGCTTTCATCCCCGAAGAACACTCCGAACTTGAATCCGAGACCGGCAAATCGTTCTATAAGAAGAAAAAGGATGAGGAAGTTTAGGGCGGTTTTAATGTGAGGTTGGGCGCAGGGCGCGGAGACCCTGTGCCACTTGAATATCAGTCTGTTTTTAAAAACACGAAGTTCACGAAAAAACACCAAAGGCGCGAAAATGTGAGCGGTTAAAATTGACATAATCGTTCTGTCTCTATATTTTCAGAAGAGAATTCTATTTTCACATCGACTAACCACCATTTGCTATACACTAATAACCATACACCGTATCACTTTATCTTTATAGAGCAACTACCCATATCGTCATTCCGGCGCAGCCAGAATGACACTTGCACCTCAAATCAGTAAAGTGACACCATACACCAAACACTAAGCACCAATCATCAGACACTAATCACTATACACCATTCACACAATCGAGGTTTCTACGCATACTACCCAGGAAATAGGACTTGACCTGGGACTTCTTTTTTTAGCGGCAGTAGCGGCTGGTAGAATCGCCCGGCTGCTGAAAATTCCGCGTGTTGCAGGATATTTGGTGGGGGGGATGTTGATGGGACCGCACCTGCTAAACCTTGTCGATATGGGAGCAGTGAGGACCCTCCTCCCCCTCACCGAGTTTGCCCTGGCGCTGATAATGTTCGACATCGGCACCAATTTCAGCTTCAAGCGCTTGGGCAAGCAAGGTAGAAGGCTGACGCCGCTGATAATCGGCGATATTGGATTGACCTTTACGCTGGTTTTCCTCGCGGTCTGGGTATTTAGCAGTAACCCTTCCTTAGCTCTACTCCTGGGAATCCTCGCCATCGCCACCGCTCCCGCCACTACCCTCCTGGTCTTGAAGGAATATGACGCTGAAGGCCCGGTCACCGATTCTCTGATAACACTGGTGGGTATCAACAATGTAGTCTGCATTATCGCTTTCGAATTTGCGCTGGTTTTGATTTCACCCGCTGCGACACCTGTTGGAACTTTGTCCGAACTGGGCGGGAGCGGGCTCACATTACTACTGTCAATCGGAATTGCCGCTTTCGGCGGAGTAGTTGTGAGCTATCTGGAGCAGAAGGTTTCCGGTCCTGAGCGGCTGATTCTCTTTCTTGGTATTGTAGCGGCGGCTTATGGGGTCTGTAATCGTTTTAACCTGCCCTTTATGCTGGTTTTTCTGGTGATGGGAGTTTCGGTGCGAAACACATCGGAATTCGCTAAAGAGATCATTGGGGAGCTGGACCGGGTGGGTTGGCCTTTGTACGTGCTCTTCTTTGCCGTTGCGGGAGCTAAACTTCAGGTCGACCGACTTGCGGCTGTGGGATTAGTGAGTGTAGTCTATCTGTTTAGCCGCGCCGCAGGGAAAATTGGCGGTATCCGCTTCGCCGCCAGGTTCACCGGGAATTTCTCGGTTTCCGCTAAGGAAATATCCTGGGGAATGTTATCGCAGGCGGGGGTGGCAATCGGTTTGGCGATGCTTGCGGTTAAAAGGCTTCCGGATATCGGTTCGGAAGTTGAGACTGTGATTGTCTCCACCATAGTGGTTTTTGAACTGCTTGGAGCCCCATTGGCGAAGATATCGGTGGTTCGGGCGGGTGAGGTGAAGGTTCTTGCGCTGCTTGACCGTCCCTCGGAAAGCCTTTATCACCTTTCGCTGAGGCGGCTTTTCAGGAATTTATCGACCAGGGTCGGACTGCTCGCTACCCCCTATCCCCGGAATCTTGAGGATGTCAGGGTGAGCCACTTGATGCGGAAAAATGTGCGCACGATCTCCATCGCCGCCACCTTTCCGGAAATTCTCTCTTTCATCGCCGGTTCCAGGCAGCACTATTTCCCGGTGACCCGCGAAGAAAACAACTATGAAGGATTGATTTCCTACCCTGAAATTCGGGAAGTAATCTACGACCCCAATCTGACGCGGATAATGATCGCCAAGGACTTCGTCCGCTACCGGGAGGCTCGCATCGGTCCCGGGGCTTCATTGGAGGAGGCTATGGATAAGTTCAATGATTTGAATATGGACAGTATTCCAGTGGTTGAGGACGAGAGCGGGAAATTGGTGGGAATTCTGGACCAACGGGAGGTTTTAAGCCTGTATTGTAAAAGAAGAATTGAGAATATTTAGCGGTTGAAAATGGCTATTACGGAAATACTTAATAGAGATGCGATAATCCTCGACCTCAGCGTCCGGGATCGGTTCGACGCTATCCGAGAACTGGTGGCAGTTCTGGTTGAGACCGGCGTCCTGAAGGAAGAGCTGCATGAAGCGGTTGTAAACGAAATCATGGAGCGGGAACAAATTCTGGGAACGGGAATGGAGCATGGCGTGGCTGTTCCCCACGCCTGCATCTCCGGAATCGGCGCCGAGATGGCGGCTTTCGCCAGAGCGCATCCGGCTTTGGATTTTGGCGCCGAGGACCGCACACCTTCAGACCTCATTTTCCTGCTGTTGATACCCTGCGAAACGATGTCCGCTCACGTGCGCCGCCTCTCAGAAATCGTCAAGGTGTTGAACGTTGAAAGGAACCGCGATGCGATCAGGGAGGCGGAATCCGGAGAGGAGATTTACCAAGTTTTTGCTGATAATCCTTCATAACAGGCATCTTTTATATGCATTTCCACGCAGGAGGGTGGGAATGAGGGGCGAGTTTCTTCGCTTCGCTCGGAATGACACCGCAATTGATAACACTCTATATTAAGCCATAAGCGTTTGTGTATTACGATAGAAAATTGTATATTATTAGGAAACGTTGTATAAGGATTCCTTAAGATCACGTGAACCATCACAGATGATTATTCTCGCCGCCTTGCGCCACTATAATTAAAACCTCGACCTGCGAGGCTGCCTTACCCTAATTCATAAATGAAGAATCAGCGCTTATGCGCCGATGGGAGAATGAGATGCTTCCCAGGGTAGTGTCAGCTACATTCATTTTGGGAATGACGCTGCTTTCACTCAGCGCCGTTTCAGCGCAGGATTCCGCCGAAGTTGTCTTCGATGATACCCGCGTTCACAATTACTACCTCTATTTCTCCGATGACAATTGGTACGACTCTCTTCGCTATCATTACTATAACACCAACGAATACTATCCCGGCGAATTATATTATGGGATCGAGTATTATGACAGTGTCGGGATTAAATTCAAGGGTTTTTCCTCCTGCAGGTGGTATCCCGGCCGCAAAAAACCTTTCAGATTCAGTTTCAATGAATACCTCGAGAATCAGACCTTTCACGGCTTAAAAAAGCTCAATCTGAATAACAATTTCAACGACCCGACGATGCTGCGGGAAAAACTCACCTTAGATTTGTTCCGCAAACATATTGACTGTATGCGTTGTAGTTACGCCCGGCTTTATATCAACGCCCGGTATTGGGGTCTTTATCTTTGTGTCGAGCAAGTGAATAAATCCTTCATCGAAGACCGATTCGGTCAGGGGGAAGACGGGAATCTTTTCCAGGGCGATCCCAGCGGCTGGCTTACCTGGCTGGGAACCGATACCAATGAATATCGACTCCGTTATCAACTTGAAAACAATGAAGAAGAGGATTATTGGGGTGATTTGATCGATTTCTGTTATATGTTGAACCACACCCCTGATAGTCTGTTTGCCGACTCCCTTCAGACTCACTTCGATTGTCTGGATTTCCTTCAATTTCTGGCGATGAATACCCTGTTTGTGGATCTGGATTCCTACTTTCATATGGGGCATAATTATTTCATCTACCATCAAGAGGATGATGGTCGTTTCGTCCATATTCCCTGGGATTGGAACGAGTCTTTCGGGCGGAATATCTGGGGATTCCACTACGCGGAGAATCTGATAAACATCGACATTTTTCATTCACGTGCCAACCGCGTTCTGGTACACAGAATTTTCCAGGTTCCATTGTTCCGTGATATTAATAAAGTGTATATCGAAGCCAGGCTGAATACCGACTTCACGCCTTTAATGATGAACAAACAAATCGACCATTTTTCGAGCCTGATCAGGCGGCATGTGTATGATGACACTCTGAAAATGTACACCGACACCCAGTTCGAATTCAACCTTGAAGAGGATATCGTTGCCGATCCTGGTGGAAAGTATATTTTTGGATTGAAACGCTGGGTCAGGGACCGGTGCGGTATCGTGTTTTCACAACTGAATTCCTATTCTGATAATTTTCCTCTGGTGATAAACGAGTTTATGGCGCGGAACCAGACCACCTTGCCCGACCCTCAGGGAGATTTCGACGACTGGATTGAGATTTGGAACAGGGGCGCTAGCGCGGTGAATCTTGAGGGGATGTTTTTGACGGATAATTACTCTCATCCCCGCAAATGGACCTGCCCGGATACTATGGTTGGCCCAAATCAGTATGTGTTAATCTGGGCGGACAAAGACACCAACGATTCGGGATTGCACGCGAATTTTAGATTAGACGGCACAGAGGGCGAGGAAATCGGCCTGTTCGGAATGGAGCAGGGCGAATTTCGGCTCTTCAACGGGGTTTCTTTCCTGCCGCAGAAAGTGGATGTATCCTACGGGAGGATACCCGATGGAGCTTTCCACTGGAGCGAGCTTGTTGACCCCACCCCCGGCTGTCCCAATCCTCAAGTTCCGGTTATTCCAATTTTTAGGAACGAACCTGCAGAAGCTTTCCCCATACCCGATATCTATCCCAATCCCTGTAATGAAAGCGTGTCGATTGAATTCTCTATCGCAAGGCGTACCAGGGTGGCGCTTCACTTGTTCAATCTTCAGGGAAGGTGTGTGGGTACTGTTATTGATGAATATATTCCCTCAGGATTTTATCATCAAGTCATCGGCCTCAGCGGTTTAAGCTCCGGCCTCTATTTTTGTCAGCTAAGCACGGATGGAGGCTCATCCGTCAGGAAGATTGTCTTGCTGAAATAGGATGAATTGACGATACATAAGTGATTGATTTATCATCCTGGTCTAATTGGAAACCGAACTACCCCCCCATCAATCCGCGCTAATCTCCTCTAAATTCACCAGTCTGTTTCTGTAAATTGATTTTGTGAAAAATGTACCATAAATTATAAAGATATGCTTCTAACAATCCTTGATATGCGTTCCCACGCGGGAGTGTGGGAATGAGGGAAACTCACAAATTAATGCGACAGAGTGCAGGGACTCTATCGCACCATTGCATATTTTCCCTCGTATGAGATTGGGAACGCGGAAAAATGATACGGGGGGATGAACCCCCCGCCTACCTTTCGTCGTGAGCGCTGAAGCGTGCGGGGATTATGCAGTCTCTTCGATTAGAGACAACCGGCGGAATCAGATTCCGCCCTACAAGCCGACAGCCGATTACCGATTGCCGACTGCCGGCTACTATATTTAAAATATAATCGACATACAAAGGAACGATTAAATGGCTGATAATTCGAATAAGATGCGGCTCCCCGAAAACGCTTACCGGGAATTGAAGCCGGGGGAAAAGTATGTTCCCGTCATCAGCAAGGAGAAAGGCTTCCTTGAAGTCACAGTCCGCTCGGTGCTATTCGGGCTGGTAATGACCCTTTTGTTTTCCGGTGCGGCGTCATATATTGCGTTGAAATTAGGGCAGGGCATCGAAAGCGCCATCCCCATCTCCATTCTCGCTGTGGGATTTTCCGCGATGCTGGCGCGCAAGAGCACCCTGTTGGAGAATATCAATATTTTAGCGGTGGGGGCGACTTCCGGGATTGTAGCGGGCGGGTCGGTGTTCGTGATGCCGGCGATTTTCGTGTTAGATCTCGACACCAACTTTTTCCAGATTTTTCTGGTTCCATTATTGGGCGCGATATTAGGGGTGTTGTTTCTGATTCCCTTCAGGCGCTACTTTGTCTCCGACCAGCACGGCAAACTTCCTTTCCCCGAAGGCACTGCCATCACCGAAGTGCTGGTGGTGGGGGAAAAGGGTGGCAAGCAGGCGAAAATCTTAGCATACGCTATCGGTATCGGCGCGGTTTACGATTTCCTCTCCATTTCGATGCGCGCCTGGGCGGAGAGTTTCTCCACTTCGATGATAAGCCTTTTCGACTTCTTCACGCTTAAGGTGAAGCTGGTATTCAGCCTCAACACCTCCGCCGCTATTATGGGGCTGGGATATCTTATCGGCGTGCGGTACGCTTCCATCATCTTAGCCGGGTCGGTGATGTCGTTTTTTGTGCTGACGCCGTTGTTCGCTTATTTAGGCAGTTTTCTTCCTGCGGGAACGATTATACCACCAGGACCTTCGCCGATAGCTGAAATGCCCGCAGAGGACGTTTTCTACCATTACGCCCGCTATGTGGGTATCGGGGGCATTTTCGCCGCCGGGGTCATTTCTATTTTAAAGATGTCGAAGGTCATCGTCAGCGCTTTTTCTCAGGCGCTGAAGGAAGTGTTCCGCAAACGCGACCGCGACGAATCCGCCGGGCAAAGCCGCGTCGATCGCGACATCCCAATGTCGCTGGTTATCGGTATGATTATCGCTGTCACCCTCCTCATTTGGGTCTATTTCCGATTTGTGGTGCTCAGCGGGATGGAAGGCGCCACCGGATTGTCCATAGTGTCGATTCTATTAACCTTGGTTATCGCCTTCCTCTTCATCTCCGTATCCGCCTGGGCGGTGGCGATGATTAGTGTGACTCCTATTTCCGGGATGACGCTGATGACCTTGATTGTGTCCGCAGTGTTGCTGTCTCAGCTTGGGATGAGCGGCAAGGAGGGTATGCTCGCCACTATATTAATCGGGGGGGTGGTCTGCACCGCTTTGTCGATGGCGGGGAGTCTGGTCACTCAGTTCAAAATCGGTTACTGGCTGGGTTCAACCCCCAAGTCGATCGAGTGGTCTAACATCTGGGGTTGTGTCGCCGCCTCGATAACCGTAACGGCGGTCATAATCCTGCTGGCTCACGTTTATGGCTATTCCCCTTCGCCGGCGCATCCCAATCCTCTGCCGGCTCCGCAGGCTAACGCGATGGCGGCGGTCATCGACGGATTGATGGGCGGGGGGCAGGCGCCCTGGTTCCTCTACGGACTGGGAGTAATCTTCGCTATTATTGTTGAGATGTTAGGCGTGAGCGCGCTGGCGTTCGCATTGGGGATGTACCTCCCCATAGAACTCAATTCACCGATAATGGCCGGGGCGATCGTCGCCTGGCTGGTGAAAAAATCCTCCAAGAAGGAGAAACTCGCCAAGTCCCGCCACGAAAAGGGCATCCTTATCGCTTCCGGACTCATCGCGGGGGGAGCCATCATCGGCGTGGTAGGAGCCTTGTTCAAGTTCTTCGAGGACAAGTTCCAAATGACCTTAGTTCCCGATTTGAAAAATATCGGGCAGGCGGGCAACTGGCTGGGGCTGATAGTATTTATCCTGCTGGGTATCTATATCTATTGGGACGCTACCCGCGCCAAAGCGGAAGAATAGGAAGAATACTGAATACTGAATACTGAATACTGAATCCAGAATCCAGAATCCAGAATCCAGAATCCAGAATCCTGAATCCTGAATATAACATAAAGCGAAGCCTTGTCGAGGCTTTTTCCGCCGCCGCTGAGAACGAAACGGTCTCCGATGTTCGCATCGGCCTCACTTACACTGCAGTTAAGTTGGATAGCGGTGAGATAGGACTGGCATACACATTTTTGGATATTATTCCGCGTGGATGCCGCTATTTTCCGGGGCGGATTTCTCTTGCAGGTAGTGCGGCGGGAGAGCTGCTGGCGATGCTGGAATCGCCGGTTCAGATTCAGCGGGCGGTGGGATTAGCAACTGCGAACGCCCTCGCCCTCACCCTGAAGCCGGATTTCACACCGGGCGACACCCGGCGTTTGGTTACCTTGAAACCGGAGGACACGGTGGGGATGGTGGGGCATTTCGAGCCGCTGGTTCCGGATCTGAAGTCCCGGGTGAAACGGCTGCTCATTTTCGAAATCGAGGGGAACGCCAGTCCGGGGATGCTACCGGCGGAGCAAGCGCATTCACTGCTGCCGGGATGCGACGCCGCGATAATCACCGCCACTTCCATTGTGAACGACACTATAGACGGGTTGCTCGCCGCTTGTTGTAACTGCCGGGAAACCGTGATTTTGGGGGCTTCCGCTCCGATGATTGTGGAACCTTTTCGTAACACATCGGTGACTTTGGTTTCAGGGGTGAAGGTGATGGATTTTTCGTTAGTATTGCGGGCGGTCAGCGAGGGGGGCGGTATGCGGCGTTTTAAAGGCGGAATCAAAAAGGTGAATTTGAGAGTATAAAGATAGCCTAATTGTCATTCCGGCGCAGCCGGAATCCCTCCGGAGAAGAAGGATTCTGGCTCGCTTCGCGGCCAGAATGACGCTTACTCTTCACATTAGTAAAGCGTTACCAATAAATCAAAATCAGAAAGTAGAGATATAATGAACGAAGAGAAAGAATGCAGCTCTTGCGAAGACGGCGAATGCCCCGCGAAGAAACAAATGGAGGGCGAAGACGATAAAGAATTCCAGGAAAGGCAGTTATTAAACCAGCGCCTCTGTCAAATCAAGCATACTATAATGGTTTTGTCCGGGAAGGGCGGCGTGGGAAAAAGCACTGTGGCGGTCAACCTCGCCGCGGCGCTGAGTCAAGCCGGGAAGCGGACCGGACTGATGGATATCGATGTTCACGGTCCCAGCATCCCCCGGCTGCTGGGACTCAACGGCGCGCCGGTCGCCGCCACGGAAAACTCCCTGCTCCCGGTGCGCTATGATTCCAATCTGAAAGTGATGTCCATCGGTTTTCTTGTTAAAAACAAGGACGACGCTGTTATCTGGCGGGGACCGATGAAATACGGTGTGATTAAGCAGTTCCTGCGCGATGTGGAGTGGGGGGAACTGGATTACCTTATTGTGGATTCACCTCCCGGCACCGGCGATGAACCGCTGTCGATAGCCCAGCTTATCCCCAGCGCCAGGGGCGCGGTGATTGTCACCACTCCACAGGAACTCGCCATCGAAGATGTGCGCCGTTCCATTCAGTTCTGCCGCAAATTAGACCTTCCTATCTTAGGTGTGATTGAGAATATGAGCGGTTTTGTTTGTCCGCACTGCGGCCAGGCGACCGATATTTTCAGCAGCGGCGGCGGAGAGAAAATGGCTGCCGAGCTTAAAGTCCCCTTCCTGGGCGCAGTGCCCGTCGATCCGGAATTCGTCAGTTCCGGCGATAAGGGAACTCCGCTGATTTCCGCCGGCGCCAAAGGGGGAAAAACTACCGAAGTCCTTTCGAAGGTTATCGAGCCTTTATTAAAATTGGATGCGTGAAAGGGGGATATCCCGCCTGGTTTCTTCCTTTTCTAAAGGTAGATAGGGGGATATGCGCTAACTTGAATGGCAAGTTTGTTTTTGTAGGGGCGAAGCATTCCAGCATAAATCTTTAATAATTTTGTTGATAAATTAAGAATGCTTCGCCCCTACTGAGCTGATGTGTTGCGGGGACTCTGCGACACAAAGGGTGATATACCCGTCAGAAGTGACAATTTGAACACCCCTACCAAAAAGACACTTGGATTATGCCCAGAACCATCCTGATTACCAACGATTATCCTCCGGTGGTATCCGGTATATCAACGGTGTATCACCAGGTATGGAAACGACTGGACTCTGAAACTCACTGGATACTCACTCCTGCAGTCAAGGGAGGCGCCGATTTCGACCGCGGCGAATCCTCCAAAGTCATTCGTCATCCCAAGTTTAGCGGAACAGGGAGGCTGGCGAAAACCCTAAACGCCCTCACCCAAATGATCTGGGTGAAGTGGCTGGTGATGTTTCGGGGGGTGCGTATGATTCACGCGGGGCAAATCTGGATTTCCGGCACCATCGGCTGGCTGATGAAAGTTTTTTTCGGCGTACCCTATATCCTGTGGGTTTATGGCGGCGAAACCCTGCCGGTCTATATGAAAGGGCGTTTCACCACCTTCTGGGCAAGAACCTTGTTGAAAGGCGCGCGGCAGATTGTGGCTAATTCGGAGTTTTGCCGCCAAGAATTTTTGGATTACGGTTTTCCGCAAGCAAAAGTACCCATTGTCCTGCCCGGAGTGGACCCATCGGTTTTCACTCCGGGCGCCGCCCCTGAATCACTAATAGCGAAATGGAATCCCGAGGGGAAGAACATTCTCCTCACCGTGGCTCGCGTTTCGGAACGTAAAGGGCATGACCTGGTGATAAAATCCCTATCGGAATTACTCAAGAAACATCCGCAAACCTTCTACCTTATTGTAGGGAAGGGACCGGACAGGGAGCGTCTGCAATCCCTGTCGGAAGTCCTTGGCGTTTCCGATGCGGTCGGATTTGCCGGTTTCGTTCCCGATGAAGAGTTACCCGATTATTACCGTCTTTGCGACATCTATGTAATGCCCAACCGGGAGATTTTCGATACTACCGACTCCATCGAAGGGTTCGGCATTTCCTTCGTCGAAGCTTCCGCCTGCGGCAAGCCGGTTATTGGCGGGAAATCCGGGGGCGCGGTGGAGGCGGTGGAGGACGGCAAGAGCGGTTTCCTCATCGATCCTGATTCTGTCGCGGAGTTTACGGCGGCGGCGGACAAGCTGCTTTCCAACCCGACTTTGCGGAGAGAAATCGGTGAATACGGGCGTCAGCGAGTGGAACGGGAGATGGACTGGGCGGGGAGGGCTGAGGTAGTGTCGATGGTGGAGCGATGATGGCTTCGTTTTCGCAGAATGTCGTGAAAGCCTTGCGCCGCGCTTTCGCCCGGAAAAACGAGCGGGGAATCCCCACTACCGACATCTTCCGCCTGATGGTGCGGGAAAAGGTGCGGGGATTGCTTAGAGGGAGGGAGGGGATAGTGGTCGATATCGGCTGCGGTGAAGGTTACCTGCTGGAAAACATCCTCGGCGGGGGGCGGCTCAAGGCGGCGCTCTTCGATAACAGCGATAAGATGCTGAAGACTGCAAAAGAGGCTTATTTCCCCCGCCTTGAAAAGACCGCTTTTTTGATTAAAGGCGATGCCCGGCGACTTCCCTTCAAGCTCGGCTCCCTCGATTTCGCAGTCTGCGTCAATACTTTCTACAATCTTCCAACAAGCGCCGATGTGGCTGAATCGCTGACACAAATCGGGGATATTCTCCACCCCGGCGGCAGTCTCTTCTTCGACATCCGCAACCGCGATAATCCCTTTGTCAAACGCGCCTATATGAAAGTCCGAGACTACGACCCCAGTATCGGCACCCTCCCCCTCAATCCCTATACGCTGCCGGAAATCCGAGGGATGCTGGACCGCGCCGGTTTCGATGTGAAACAAGCGGCAGGATTAATCCTGCCCTGGTCAAAATTATCCCCGATTATTGTCATAGAAGCGCAGAAGCGATGAAAGAATCTCGCCTTCGAGGGTATCCACCACAGCTCCGCTACACACAAATATTTTGCCGAGTTGGCACTCCTGCCTACAATTTTGCCTTTATTTTCAGGATTAATTTAAAAAAATCGTTTCGATTATTGCCTAATTTGTTAAAATGAATTAGATTATAAATTTATATAACCAGCATCCAAGTCAAATACTGTAGTTCAATGAAAGAGCAAAGTTGAATCGACGCCAGGAGGAGTGAGATGAAATTTTTGATAACAGTATTCGCTTTCACCGCCTGGTTTTTTACCTCCGTTATTCCGGCTGCTTCCCAGACTTTGGGGTTCAGCCTCGGTTCGGGGATTGTGCAAGAATTCGATGCTGTTCCTCAAAACCTCTTAGTACACCTGTATCTCGAAGCCGGAGATAATGTAATATATGGATTATCAGCGGGCTACGGGATTGGGAATGATTATTATAAGGAGGAGAATTTGGACAATAGTTCCGACTATTATGAAGAAGACTACAAGATTGAAGGTTATCCTCTAGAAGGCGAGATTCTTTTTAGAACAGGAACGAAGAAATTCAAGGTGTTTTTCGGCATCGGCGCGGGATACTATAAATATGAGGGTAAGTTAAAATACAAAAGCGCCAGCGCTTCGGGCAGTGAGCCGAAAACCATTGAAGGGCTGGCGCAGTATTTCACTTTTGGGGCAGATATCTATTTATCACCTAAATCCACCGTATTCCTTCAGTTTAAGAAGCTGGGAGTCAGCGGTGTCGAGGTTGAAATAGAAGAAGAGAGATGGCAGCATGTAAGGCATAAAAGAAACCTCAATTCATATTACGGCATCCTTGATATGGGGTTGGCTTTAGGAGTGAGATTTCAGAAATAATCAAGTTATATCTAATTTAGTCAGTCAATATTTTGAATCCTTTTTTCCGAAAAATCGCCACCACCGCAGTGCCCATCACAGTCCCGGAAGTAGTTAGGGCGACGGCGGGCATTTACCGCCGGAACGAGATCGAGCGCTTCGAACAGGACATCTCCCAATGGCTGGGCCTTGCGGAAACCGTTCTGGTCAACAAAGGCACCACCGCGCTCTACCTTATCTTGAAAGCGATGCGGAAGCTCCGCCCCGACCGTGACGAGGTCATCTATCCCGCCTATACTGTCCCAACTTTAAAGCTGGCTTTCGACCAAATCGGTTTAAAAACCAGGGTTTGCGATATTTCCCGCAGTACATTCAATATGGACCCCCAATCGCTCAAGGGGGAATTATCGGACAAAACCCTCGCCGTTTTACCCGTGCATATGTTCGGTTTTCCGATGCGAATCGATGGAATTGAAGAATTAACCGGAGACGATATTTTCGTCGTCGAGGACTGCGCCCAAGCTCCCGGAGCGAAATTGGAGGGAAAATTGGCGGGGACTTTCGCTCCGAGCGCGATTTTCAGCCTTTGCAAGGGTAAAAATATCTCAACCTACACCGGGGGTTTCGCCGCCTTTAAAGACCGCGAACTGGCGCAATTGGCGCGTAATGAGCGGGCTGAGTTGGATGATTCCAAGGGCGGGATAAAAATGGCGGTAATGTTGGCGGCGTTTGCGTTGGCGATGCGCCCCGGAGTCTATGGCCCATTGTTTCCTTTCATCAAGGGCTTCAAATCGGAAGAGGTGCATACTCACTTCGACGCTCTCAGATTCACTTCCGTTCAAGCCGCATTGGGAAGAATTATATTATCAAAGCTGGATAGAATCAACGCGCAGCGAAGGACCAATGGAATGTTCCTCTATGAAGCGCTGAAAGATAATGAACATATCCTGCTCCCTGAAATCATTCCCGGCGCCGAACCGGTGTTCAACCATCTGCCGGTTGTTTTCCTGAACGCTGATGAGCGTGAGCGCTCTCAACGCAGGCTGTGGGAGAAAGGCATCGACACCGCCAGGATGTATATGCATCCCAATCATCACATTTACGACCTGGGATATCCCCGCGAGGCTTTCCCCAATTCTATTGAAATAGCTGAAGGGCTGGTTACTATGCCCACCCATAGTTTTGTGACGCAGCGGGACCTTGACCTTATTGTCGATATTGTTTCCAAGCCGTAGCGATGATTTAGGATGGGAATTGATAAGCTTTTCGGTTCATTCGAGTAATAACTTAATTCTGTATGAAGATTTTTAGAATCGCTGATTAACACTGATTATCGCTGATTACGCTGATGCATAATCAGTAAAAACACATATTAGAGCGCCTATTGCGAAAATAGACGTTTTTAAACTGAGACACAGATAATTCACCCTTTGGGTGAATGTTTCAATCGGATATCACAGAATCCGGGTAATAATAAAAATCCGGCAAATCATGTTAAAGAAGATATTCAATAAACATTTTGGTGTCTATTTAATTGCAGGGTTGGCGGCCTGGCGACTCACGGATATTCTTGGAATCTATGAATATGGCCGGCTCGAATTGACAATTTCTTTTTCATTGGGCGCATACACGATTTTAATAATATGTTATCACTTCGCGCAACTTATGTGGAAAAGAATCAGACGAAGCAGCGAATGATTGTTTTCTACTAATGATGTTATTAACAAACACACCGAACGACAACGACTTCAATTCGAATTGAAATTGCAGGGCGTAGAGTAAATGAAACCCATAAGTCTTGATAAACTGGTAGCGGAGACGGCAGACCTCCCTGTGCTGCCTGCGATCACCGGCAGGATTGTTGACTGCCTGGCTGATCCGGGGACCGCCGACACCCAGTTTGCGGCTCTTTTGGAAAAGGATGCGGAACTCACCGGACGCGTTCTCAAGGCGGTCAATTCCAAGTACGTAGGTTTCAACAGGGACATCACCTCGGTTAAACAGGCGCTGATGACACTGGGTTATGATACCGTTAGGAATATCATTTTCAGCCTCTCTTTTTTAGACGCTAAAGGGAAGAACGAATCTCCGATGAATCTCAGGGAATTCGTCGATAACTCCTTCATCGCCGCGATGGCGGCAAAACTCATCATCAGGCATTTTTCTCCCCGATTGGAAAAGACCGCTTTCCTTACCGGTTTGATGATGAACATCGGGCAGTTGGCGTTAGCCAAACATTATCCCCAGGAATACATCCGCCTGGTGCAAGAAACCCAGGCCAGCGACAACGGTCTGCGAGAATTGGAGCTGAACACATTTCTCTGGGACCACGCCAGCGTTGGCGCCAAATTAGCGAAACATTGGCGGTGCGAAGATGTAATAATACAGTCAATCCAATATCATCATACCCCTGATCCGCCGGTGGATTCTACCGGAAGAGACACGATATTGATTTCCTCTCTTTATGTCGCCCATTTGATGGTCGAGGTCTTCAGCTCGCAGGCAAAGAAGGAGTCCCTTGAACTATGCATCGATGAGGCAAAGCGCAAACTCGATTTCTCGGAAGATTCCGTGCATGAAATTTTGGAGAGCATCGGCGTCGAAGGCAAGGAGATTGCGGAGATATTCGATTTTAAGCCCGGCATATCCACCAGTTACGCCAAGGTTTTGCACGCTATTAACATCCAACTGGACGAAATTAAGCTTTCATACGAGGAGATGCTGAGGGAACTGAGGAAAGCAAAAGCCGAGGCGGAAACGCTGGCGCACCGGCTAAAAATCGCTAACAAGGAACTGCGGGAAAGAGCCGAAATCGATGGATTGACTCAGATTTTTAACCACCGCTATTTCCAGGAACACCTCGCAGTGGAATTTGTCCGTTCAGTCCGGTATAAAACACCGCTGGCGGTTGCGTTGCTCGATGTGGATTTCTTTAAGAAAGTCAACGACACTTATGGCCACACCGCCGGGGATTTGGTTCTGCAGGAGATTGCAGCGATGCTCAAGAAGCATACCCGGATGTCGGATATTGTGGCCAGATACGGCGGGGAGGAGTTTGTGATGATAATGCCCGAGACTACGAAGGACAACGCCTTCATCGTTGCGGAAAAAATCAGAAATATTGTGGAGAACCACCCTTTCAAGGTGGATGGGACCAGTATTCAAGTCACCATCTCCGGCGGAATAGCGGCACTGGAAAGCAAAAGCAAATACAGTGTCGCCGAGGAATTAGTCAAATCCGCCGACGCCAAACTGTACCGCGCCAAGAACAGCGGCAGGAATCGAATTATAAAGTGAATCTCCGGCACAACCCGGTTTAGCTGAGATAGCCGGAACTATAGCTTTGACGATCATGGTTCTTCATCCGCCATCCGAATATCAATGTTGTCAGTCCCGTGATAATGAAAAACGATGCGACCATTACTACTAAGAGATAGGGAAAGGCGATGACCAGCAATCCGAAAATCACCATCAGCGCTCCCGTTGTCATAATCCATTGTGGCATAGTTGAACCTCAGATTTTGTTGTTCGTACGAATTCGGTGTTATCGTTTGATTGTGAGACGCACTTGGATAGAAAGAAATGAGCCGGCGCTGAACCCCAACAAAATATAATTTTTGGGTCGCCCGGCTCATCTTAATAGTTCCTTGTCATTTCTTTAATTAAGGATACTAAGTCCTAATCCTCAGAGACTTATCGATAATATCGGCGGTGCGATTCTTAGTTCATCTTGATTTCGATCTCTTTCGGTTTGGCTTCCTCGGCTTTGGGCAGCGTGAGGTTTAGCACTCCATCCTTGAAACCGGCGTCGATTTTATTATTATCGACCGCGGTGGGAAGCCTGAAAGAGCGCACGAAATTACCATAGCGCCGTTCACACATATGCACGCTCTTGTCTTTCGACTCTCTTTCATCTTTCTTCTTGCCTCGGATGGTCAGGACGTCGTCTTGCAGGGTGATTTTGATGTCATCTTTGCTCATCCCCGGAAGCTCCGCCTTGACTATGTAGCCGTTACCGTTTTCGGAAATATCTACCCGCGGACTCCAGTCCGCTTCGGCGACATCTTCACCCTCCATAGGGCGGGACATAAAGAGGTTGAAGAGGCGGTCCATATCGTCGCGCATCCGCCAGAGGTCTCGCGCCGGATTGAATCTTACTAAGTTCATTGTTCTTCCTCCAAGATTATATTGAGGTTATTTTTAGTTATTTTTCAATCATATTATGTTCATCGTTTTCGCCTTATTGTATCTGCAAACGCTGTGCCAATAATCTGAATACCGGTAATCACATTTTTTTTCTGAAAGAAAGTCCGATTGTATGTCACTCCCATCAAAGCGGGAGTACATTATATTACATAAATACAATAAGATGGATTCCCGCTTTCGCGGGAATGACATTGCGAGCGTCGAGAGTTATTTAAGACGACCGTAGATTAGAGAGAGTCATTAAAGTTCAACATCTGCCATTCTGTATGCCATTATTGCAGTTCTTTGTCCCTTGTTATGTTGTTATGACAGACAAGTTCTCACGAATGGTTTTCGCTATAACTAATCGCTGATGAAAAAGTCCTTTATCTGTCATCGCGAACGAAGTGAAGCAATCTTTAAACTATTATATAACAAATAGATTGCTTCGTCGCTTCGCTTCCTCGCAATGACAATTTCAGAGTTTTGCATCAGGAACCAACTATGTATAAAAGAATTTGATTCCCAAGCGAAATATCAAGCGCGCCTTTTCCAAGGCTGTAACCCAGCCCGGATACGCTTTCACAGCTTTTACCCAGCGCTTGAAAAGCTACTTGGCTTATAAATTCGCCGCCGGCGGCGCCGCTCCCCCTGAAACCGTCTCGATTTTCATCACCTACCGTTGTAATCTCCGGTGCGCTATGTGCAGCCAGTGGGGTGAATCCGGTTCCTCGAAGTATTACACCCGCGAGATGTTATATGAACAGCTTCCGCTGGATAACCTGAAATCGCTGGTCGACGACCTGTCCCGCTGGAAACCGACGATTACGCTATTCGGCGGCGAGCCCTTGATGTACAAAGGGGTGTTCGACCTGGTGCGCCATATTAAATCCCGCGGTATGCGCTGCAATATGATAACCAACGGGGTTATGCTGGAACACTTCGCTCCCTATTTCATCGAATCGGGGGTGGACGAAATCATCTGGTCGCTGGACGGGCCGGAGGATATCCACGATGAAATTCGGGGACGAAAGGGGACTTTCCGACGGGCGGTTCAGGGTATCAAAGAACTAAACCGCCTGCGGCGCCAATCCGGTAAGAAGCGTCCGGTGGTTAATATCAATTCCACTCTTTTCGAGACCAACTACCTGAGGATGGACGAGACTATTGCGGTGGCGGAAGAAGCGGCGGCCGCTACCCTCACCTTCCATCATCTTATCTTCCTGGGAAATGACAAGTATCATGCTCACGATGAAATCTTCAATCGTCATTTCGGAGTCTCCTGCACCGACTGGACCGGTTTCCTCTGGGACAGTCTGCCCGATATGGATTCCGAGAAGCTAATAAAGGAGATTCGGCGCATCGAAGGTCAATCCCATAAAGTTTCGGTCCATTTTTACCCTAATCTCACGGATGAGGAGATACGCCGCTATTACTCGGATTTCGAGTTCATCCCCGATTCCTACCGGCCTCGCTGCCTTTCACCCTGGATGACCGCCTATGTTATGCCCAGCGGCGAGGTCCGCGCCTGTTATCTGTTCAACTATTCCTTGGGTAATATCAAGCAGGAGCCTTTCACCAAAATCTGGAACGACGCCGCCTACAAACGTTTCCGCCGCATCACCAGAAGCGAGAAAATCTACCCCGCCTGCGAACGGTGCACCGAACTCTACAGATTCTAATATGGTGTAGTCTTGATAAAAGTCCTCTATATCATAACCCGCCTCGACCGCGGAGGCTCCGCTGAAGCGGTGATGCAGTGGGCTGAGGGGATGAAAAGCCGCGGCTATGACGCCGGTATCATCACCGGCAGGACGGTAGAGCCACACGAAGATTTGACCACCTATACCGCTCGAACCGGCGTGTCTGTAACTGTGCTTGATTCGCTGCGCCGCGAATTAGAACCGAAACAGGATCTGAAAGCGCTATTATCGCTGAGGAAACTAATCCGCCGGGAGAAACCACAGATTATCCATACTAATTCCTCTAAAGGCGGTATTATAGGCCGGATAGCGGCTCGGATGAACCGGACACCGGTGATTGTCCACTCGCCGCACGGTCATATCTTTTACGGATACTACGGGAAAGTCAAGACCTCCGCCTTTATCCGGATGGAACGGTGGGCCGCACGTTTCACAGACCGCATCACCAACCTCACCGGTCCGGGGAGGGAGGACCATATCAGGCTGAGAATCGCCGCGCCGGATAAGTTCATTGTCATTCCCGCCGGAATCGACCTCGAAAAATTCAGCAATTCCGCAAGATCACGGTCGGAGGTCAGAAGCGAATTGGGTTTGACGGATAATGCGGTGGTAGTGGGATGGGTGGGGCGGATGGCTGACATCAAGAATCCGATGCTTTTAATCGAAACCGCGGCGCTGTTGAAGGGCAGGGAAGACTTGCGTTTCCTGATGGTCGGCGCCGGTGATAGATATGATTCTGTCCGGCGGAGGGTCGAAGCCCTGGGATTATCGGAAAAATTCAGGTTCACCGGTCACCGCGAGGATGTTCCCGATTTATTAGCAGCGATGGATATCTATATCTTGACCTCATCGAATGAGGGGCTGGGGAGGTCGATTCTCGAAGCCCAGGCCGCCGGATTGCCCGTCATAGCGACGGATGTTGGGGGCGTGCCGGAAATCATCGAAGACGGCGTCAGCGGGCTGTTAATCCCTCCGAGCCAGGCTCAATCAGCCGCCGAGGCTGTCCTCAAATTGGCGGACAATGTTGCGTTGAGGGGAAAAATTGTATCCGGGGCAAATTCCCGGCTTCAGATTTTTTCACTGGAAAAAACCCTCGATGAAATTGACAATCTGTATCAAGAAATGTTATCTTTATAGAAGCGTATTTTTTAGGATGTTTCAAAATGCGCGCATCTTTAGTGTTACCAAACTTACCAGAAGAACCAAATTTTTAGCGCCGGAGATAGGTTGGATACTACATTAACCAGACAGCGAGTCCGAAAAGCTATTAAAGATAAACGAATAATTGTGGTTAAACACACACGTTTCGATGAAGTCCTTCCTGTGGAGACCAGGATGATTCCCCTGGACATCATAGAAGAAATCCGTGGTATTGCGAAACAGCAGGCCTACCTCATCGGGTTCGAAGTCGATCGTATCTTAGGCCTGCTTGCGGAATCCGATTTCAGAAAGATAGTGTTGGAGGCTATATCTGAGATACGATTCACTTCCAAAACCTTTGATCCCCAGACGCCGACTAAAATCTACAGGATGATGAAACGCACCCCGACAGTCGCTTGGATGATTCGCCGGGATTGGTGATGAGTATGGTGTTTGGTGCGATTGCGCTGGAATAATTGTTATAACAGTGGTTTATAGCCGTAAGGGCAGTTTAAAATCCATTGGTTTTTTAAGATACGTTAACCTATCATCGACAAATTTAGCGGGGATTATTATGAAGCAAAATTCCCATTTATCACTGATGTTTATTCCTGCGCTGCTGATGATTTTCGCCGCCTCCGGTTTCAGCCAGTCTTCCCCTTATCAACGTTACGCCGTTGGTCTGCACTACGATTCCAATGTTTCCGGCGGTATGCTCCCTCCGGAACAAATGGTTCAGCTTTCTATCGACAACCGTATGGACGCCGTTGTTTTCTGCGACCATCTGCAGAAGGAGGTGGAATTTGGTCTCCGGCCTCTGCGGAAAATCCTCAAGAAGCGGGTCGCCTACCCCTCAGTCACCACCTTCGGCGTCGAACAATACATCCAGTTGATGGACAGTCTCAACGGCGCTAATCCCGGCATCACAATCATCCCCGGAACCGAAGTCGGTCCCTCATATTACTGGAGCGGTCATCCTCTGGACAAGAGTCTGAAACTGCATAATTGGCATCAGCATATGCTGGTATTCGGAGTGGAAAATCCGGAGGTATATGAAAATATGCCCGGCACATTGGCCAATAAATATAGGGAAGAACTGTATGAACGCACAGACCGGGTGATTGGAGCCGGAGTTGTCATCGTTGTGGGTATATTCCTATTTTTCTTTGTGGTGAAGAAAAAAATCGCATTTTCCAGCCAGACGATGAAGGTTGGTAAGCACCCTTACCGTTTCATCGGGATTATACTAATCATAGGAGCTGTCATTCTGCTGTTCAATGATTATCCCTTCAGGAAGAAAGTCCTTTCTCAGTATGAGAGCGGTCATTGCGGGGAGGCGGCTCAAGCCGTCATCAACCATGTGATTTCAAATGGAGGGCTTATCTATTACGCCCATCCCGAAGCTGAGTTTTCCGGGCAGATTGGCTGGATAAACTGCATCACCCATCCCTACGCCAATTTGCTTATGACCACCCGGAATTACACGGGATTTGCCATCTTCGCCGAGGGTTGGAAAGTGGCGGGAGTTCCCGGCGGTTTGTGGGACCGCACCCTGTATCAGTATTGCAACGGCGAAAGGTCAAAACCGGTTTGGGCGGTGGCTGAGGTCGATTTTGAGGGTAATCTCCCCGCCAACTTCATCCGCGAAGCCTGCACCTACGTCTGGGCGGAAAACAAATCCAAAGAATCTATTATGGAGGCCTTGAAGAAGGGCAGATGCTACGCCGCGCAAATCTGGGGACCAAATATGATATGGATGGACCACTGGAGTATTGACAACGGTGAGGGAGCGGAGAAAATCTCCGGTGAAACTCTGAACTCATCCGGTTTGGTTAATCTGCATTTCGGTTTCACAGTAGCTGAAGACAAGGAGAATTTCGAGGTCTTCGTCATCAGGAACGGCCGCCAGGTCGCCAATATCCCTTTCGACGATTCCTTCGATATGGCTTTGAAGGACATTCCTCCGGGCGGCAATACTTATTACCGCCTCTGGGTGTTGTACAAGGGGCTTCCGGTTATCGCCAGCAATCCCATATTCGTCAACTCGGCCGGGCTGCAAACGGAGGAAATCGATTCTTAAATGATATTAGCAGCGCATCAACCGCAGTACCTGGCATACACCGGTTATTTCGATAAAATGGACCGGGCGGATATCTTCGTTTTACTGGATACGGTTCAATATAAGAAGAACGAGTGGATTAACCGCAACCGGGTGAAAGGGCCCAACGGAGTGCAGTTTATTACCGTACCCGTTAGTCACAAGTTCGGGGAGAGTATCAAAGATGTCGCCATCGCAGGCAACGTTCCCTGGAAAAAAAAGCACCTCCAGACTCTCCGTACCTGTTACGCAAGAGCGTCATACTTTTCAGAATTTTTCGAGCTGACTGAAGCGGTATTAAGCGAAGAATGGATTTATCTTGCGCCCCTCAACATCGCGTTGATTGAAAGAATAGCACGGCAGTTGGGGGTTGCCACCCGAATTGAAATCGCATCAGCCCTCCCCGATATGCCGGAACAGCCTGACCGCAGGCTAGCCGCCCTCTGTAAATATTTCGATTGCGACACCTACCTCGCCGGAGCGGGGGGGAGGGACTATATGGACCTCTCTATCTGGCGCGAGGAAGCTATTGAAATAGTGTTTCACGATTATACGGAACCGGTCAGGAAACAGCTTTTCGGCGGTTTTGAGCCCAATCTGTCCGTTGCCGATCTCTATATGAATGAAGGCTCCGGTTCCATCGAAATCCTTCGGAACGCAAGGTAGGTCAGCCTGCGGCGGACATAATCTCATATGTCTGTTGAGCTTTGAGATAATCGTTATCGACAACCTATTACTTTAGGTTTATGAAGCGCTTTGCTATTTTGTCATTCCCGCAAGCGAAGCGCGTCGGGAATCTGAACTTAGAATTTTCCTGCTGTCAGATTCCAGACAAGCTGGAATAACAGCGTGTTGATGCTAACTTCATATATGTAAACTGTTACTAAACAACAAATACATCCGTGAGCCTGTTAATGAACATTCTCTGTATGGGTCCCCATCCTGACGACCTTGAATTCGGTGTCGCTGGAACCCTCATCAAATACGCCAACAAGGGGCACAATGTTTATTTGATGTTGATGACACAAGGGGATGTTGGGGGAGAACCGGAAACTCGGAGGCGGGAACAGACCGAATCCGGCGTGATAATGGGAATCAAGGAAATTTTCTGGGGGGGATTCCGCGATACACAACTGCGGGTGGACGCTGAAACCATAGGAAAAGTGGAAGATATTTTCAAAAAGGTCAAGCCGGAGGTAGTTTTCTGTTGCTGCGGGGACGACACGCACCAGGACCACCGTATCCTTTCCCTTATAGTGAAATCCGCCGCCCGCAACACTGGCAACCTGCTCTTTTATGAAACCCCAACCACCCTTCCTTCGTTTCAACCCAATGTCTTCGTCAATATCGAGGATGTTTTGGAGCGGAAAATGATGACCTTGAAGGCTCACGGTTCCCAGATGCTGAAGACCAACATCTACGGAACTTCAATACTCGATATGGCGAATTCATCGGCGGTGTTCCGAGGGCTGCAGGCCAGGGTGCGCTATGCCGAAGGTTTTGAATCCACCAGGCTGTTTCTAAATATCCCATGATTCCCCACTCCAGACCTTCGATTGGTCCAGAAGAGGCGGCCGCTGCGCAGAAAGTGATTATGTCTGGATTTGTGTCCCAGGGCTCCGAAGTTGAAGCGTTGGAACGTGAACTCGCCCGGTTCTTAGGAGTTAAGGGAGCGGCGGCGGTTTCCAGCGGCACCGCGGGTCTGCATCTGGCGCTGTTGGCTTTGGGTGTTAAGGGGGATTCGCGGGTGCATATTCCCTCTTATGTATGCAACGCATTGCTGAATGCGGTCAACTATTGCGGCGCAGAACCCTCTGTCTGCGATGTTGACCCGGTCTCCGGCAACATCGATGTTACCGATTTGAAGCGGAGAATCAGCAGCGCTGCAGATACCGTTATCCTCCCCCATATGTTTGGAACGCCGGCTCCCGCGGATAAAATCAAGGAGTTGGAAATTCGAGTGGTGGAGGACTGCGCGCAGTCTATTGGCGCGCGTATTGGTTCAAAATTGACGGGAACCATCGGGGAAATTTCGGTGTTTTCATTCTATGCCACCAAGGTTCTCTGCGCCGGCGAGGGCGGTGCGGTGGCGTCTGATAGTGGGGAGCTGCTGGCGTGGATGCGCGACTTGAGAGATTACGACCATAAAGCTCAATACTATCCCCGCTTCAACTATAAGATGACCGAAATTCAGGCGGCGATAGCGAGAGTTCAGTTGGGAAAACTGCCGGATTTCATCAAGCGGCGGCAGTTCATTGCGGAACGGTATAACAGAGCGGTCGATGAGACCGGATTTCGCAGAGTTCACCGACCGGAAGGTGATATATATTTTAGATATCTGATATTTTGCGATGAAATTCCGGAGGTGATTAACTGTTTCCGAGACGAGGGAGTGACCGCCGCGTGTCCGGTGTTCAATCCGATTCACCGTTACCTCGGTTTGGAAGGATTTTTAGGGACGGAAGAAATTCATAGGACCGCGGTCTCGATTCCCTGCTATCCCGATTTGAACGATGAAGAGGTGGAGAATGTGTGCAGGGCTTTAAAAAAGATTGGAAGTAGTCTGTAAACAGAAATAAAGAGCAATCAACGAGAACGACCTTGAAAAAGCCGCTTGTAATTATCGCCGGGATTGTTTCACTGGTAATGTTTCTGCCTCCCTTGAGAAGCTATTTTGTCACCAACTGGGCGTTGAGGCCCTTTTACCTCTTGGTCTTTTCCGCCTCGCTGTCCTACTTCCTTACTCCTATCGTTATCAAGGTGGCAAAACTGCTCAAGGTTCTGGACTCACCTTCGGCGCGTAAGGTGCATTCCCGTCCTACGCCGTTGTGGGGAGGGCTGGCAATTTTCGTCTCATTCGCAGTGGTTACAATTTACAATTTCGACTTTTCACTGGCGCAGAAAGGAGTTTCTATCGGCGGCGCGATGCTGGTGAGAATCGGTCTGCTCGACGATAAATACAACGTCTCGGCAAAAGTCAGGATTCTGGTGCAGCTCGCCGCCGCCTCCGTCGCTATATGGGCGGGAGCCAGGATGAGTTTCCTCCCCGATACCTGGTGGGGGAACGGGCTTGAAATTTTCCTCACTTATATTTGGTTCATCGGCCTTGCTAACGCTATGAATTTCCTCGACGGGATGGACGGGCTTTGTGTGGGGCTTTCCTCTATTAATTCGTTTTTCTTTGCCATAATAGCCTTCAGGACCGGCCAGCCCTTCTTTATGTTCCTTTCTGCGGTGCTTTGCGGAGCCTGCCTCGGTTTTCTGCCCTATAATTTTCGGAAGGGTAAATCGGCTCTGATTTTTCTGGGGGATACCGGTTCGACCTTTTTAGGCTTTATCCTGGCCGGCATCGCTCTCACCGGCGACTGGGCGGTGGACAATTACGTGGCTGTGATTGTTCCTATCATTATTTTATCGATACCGATTTTCGATATGACAATGACCACGATTATGCGTATCCGTATGGGTAAGGTAAGAAGTGTCAGTCAATGGCTTCATTTCACGGGGAAGGACCATTTTCACCACCGTCTGGCGGATATGGGGTTCGGTAAGCGTCAGACAGTTCAGGTTATTCACCTGGTGGCGATATGCCTGGGGATTAACGGTTTCATCCTCAAGCATACAACCCTGCTCGACGCCGGATTAATTTTGGGCGAAACCGTCATCATCTTCGCCTTTATGGGATTTGTGATGATATTTGTGAAGAAACAGTACGATTTCTTAGCCAGACTGCTTACGGAGCAATACGAATTTATGTCGGATATGGTGACTAAAAGAGGCAATGATGAAGAGAATCGGGAGTGATTCCCATTGTGCTTTCACTCAGTACAGGTATTCTGTTGAATACTTTACAGATAGATCCGAGTTAGCCTTGCGATTGATGTTTTTGCCGCAATATTATTCTGTCACTTAGAAGGTTGTTGACCATGCCTCTGAAAAGAAATAGAGACATAGAGAGCGGTAAAAAGCCGAAACAGCTTGGTCTGAAGGATGTTAGGGTTGTCTCCCATTCCTATCATACTTGGCTGGTAGAGCTTTTCTGGAGAGTCGAGGATGTTTCGGAGGAGATTCTCTCCCAGAGGTTACAGCAGGTCAAGGAAGCGATTGTCAGTAGATACGACCTCCCTTCCTATAGTATCCGCTATAAAGAATTGGTGGATAAGGAAATCACCGCGGGCGGGGTGTTGACCAGAGTCAAGCTGGAAAGAGTCACGCTCGACAAGGGACGTCCTAAGTTCAGTTTCAAGTCCGCCCTTTCGCCGAGGGGAATACCTTACAATGAAATGGTTTGTTACGCGGAACTGTATATGCTTGACGAATTCGAGAATGAAATCACCGAGGACCGTCTGATCAATTACTTGAAACACGAAGGCGTGGTCGAGGATTTTATCGACCGGGAAGCCGTAACCGAAGCGATTAAGGAGATCTATAAGAAACGGGCGCCCTTGTACGGCGTCAGACTCGCCCAGGGTAACTTCCCCGATGCAGGCAGAGACGCGGAAGTGGAGTTTTATTTCGCTGCCCAGCCATCCATGGATAATATTGAGGAATATATCAGTTCTCGAAAAGCCGGCCGGGGCGATATCTTATGCACTATGACTCCGCCATCGGACGGAAAAAGTGAAGGTATAACAGTTAAGGGACGAAAAATTCCTCCGGGTAAAGGTCTGAAAATCATCATAGAAGCCGGTAAAAACGTCCACGCCAGCGGCGACGGCAACACCCTCTACGCTGACCTCGAAGGGTTGGTGGTAATCAGGCGTGAAGAACGCTCGTTTATGACTCCCGCCGGCGAAAAAATCATCCCCTCGAAAATAGCCGTCCGCATCGATCCTATGCTGGTAATCGAAGCTACCGATGAAACC
The DNA here is from genome assembly GCA_964421875.1 of uncultured bacterium. Taxonomy (GTDB): domain Bacteria; phylum Electryoneota; class Tariuqbacteria; order Tariuqbacterales; family Tariuqbacteraceae; genus CAYQZD01. The sequence continues at coordinate 16,425 of CAYQZD010000003.1, read as the reverse complement.
ATCGACATCACCACCAGAGAATCGGTGGAAATTAAGGGCAAGCTTAAGATGGGTTCCAGAATCGTCTCCTCCGGTGAAATACACATCGAAGGCGATGTAGGCGAGAACTCCACTATTCTGGCTACAGACGACATAGTGGTAAGCGGTATTGTTAAAAACGTGACCCTCGCTTCCAACCGCAACATTATCGCCAAAAGCGAAATCGAAGGCGGTGATGTGTCTGCCAGTGAAAGTGTTATCGCCAAGCAGATAACCGGCGCCAAGGTCTCAGGAAAAAGAATCATTGCGGACAAGATAATGGGCGGCGAAATCAACGCCGGTGAACAGGTTTCCGTCGATGAACTGGGAGCCGATGAAGATGGTATTACCGCCACTATCTGTGTGGGGATGCAGGATTTCTTAGAGAAGAAAATCAAAGAAAACTCCGATTTCATCGTTGAAGCCAGGAAAAACCTGTCGAAAATGGTTCAGCTTTTCGGTGAGGACATTGTCAATGAAGTCTTTCCGCAGAACGTGCAGCAGATGCTGCTGAAATTCACCACTATGCTGAAGAAGACTCAAGGATTGAAGTCCCTGCCTCAGTCGAAAGTTGAAAGTTATAAAAGGCTTCTCACTTCTATTGAACCTCTAAGGAGGATTGTCAAAGACAAAGAGGTGGAGAGCATCAGACTCCGCCGCAAAATGCGCTCTGCAGGGAAAGAGAAAAAGATGATAGTAGTCAAAGAGCGGGTCACGGCCAAGACTAAAGTTGTGATGGAAGGAAAAACCCGCCAACTCGCCCCAAGCCAGGGGAAAGTTGAGGTTTACGAGGATGATGAGCTTTTGTTTCCGATGGATGAGGATAACGGGGAACAGAAATAAAAGAGTTCAGGTATAATTATATTGGTTTACCTATTATATAGTAATAGTATCGATTATCATTTTTAACAGCGCTGAAAGACTTGAGTAGTATCAATCGTAGATGGGCGGTGGTTCTTGCCTCCCTATTGTTTATCTTAGGCGTGTCTAACGCCGCCTATGCCTATATTGGGCCCGGTGCGGGCTTCGCTTTCCTTTACTCCTTCCTCATCATCTTTTTAGTCATTCTTATCGCCCCACTGTTTCTGCTGGTTTGGCCTGTGTGGTTCATTTATCACAGAATCAGAGTAGGGGGGGGGCCTAAAAATCCCCGCGCCCGCAGGGTTGTGATACTGGGATTGGACGGCTTAGATCCTGACCTGACGGAAAAATTCATTTCTCAGGGCAAGATGCCCCAATTCCAACGCCTGGCGGATGAGGGGTGTTTTCACCGCTTGGGGACTACCTTCCCCTCGGTTTCACCCGTAGCCTGGTCCTCGTTCCAGACCGGCGTCAATCCCTCGAAACATAACATTTTCGACTTCCTGAACCGCGACTTGAAGACCTACGCGCCCATCCTCTCGTCTTCCATCATTGGGGGAGCTTCGGGGTATTGGAAAATCGGAAAACTGCGTCTTCCCAAAGGCAAGCCGGTGGTGAGGCTGCTGCGAAAGAGTAAGCCCTTCTGGAAAGTCCTGGGCGAAAAAGGAGTTTTTTCCACTGTCCTCCGAGTTCCCATCACCTTCCCCCCGGAAAAGTTTTACGGTCTCTCAATCTCCGGGATGTGCGTCCCCGACCTCAAAGGAACGCAGGGGACCTTCACCTGCTATTCCACCGCAGACGCGGTTATGGAGCACACCGGCGGCCAGCGTATAGCCGTGAAGTGGAACAACGATTCTATCGAGACCTATATCCCAGGGCCCCTAAATTCCCTCACCGATCCGCCGCAAGAGATGAAGATACCGCTTGCCATATACAAGGGCAACGATTCGGTCAGGCTGAAACTGAACGGGAAAATCCTGAAGCTGAATCAAGGTGAATACACCGACTGGATTAAAGTTGTCTTCAGCCCCGGACCCGGAATGAAAGCCTCCGGCGTCACCCGCTTCTTTCTAACCCGGCTGGAACCGGAACTCGTACTCTATATGTCCCCCATCAATATCGATCCGGAAAAGCCTTCCCTGCCGGTTTCACATCCCGTCTATTACTCGGCATATCTGGCTAAACTGCAGGGTTCCTTCGCCACTTTAGGGCTGGCTGAAGACACCTGGGCGCTGAACGAAGGTGTCATCGACGACGAATCTTTCCTTCGTCAGACCTGGATGAACCACCTTGAGCGGGAAAAGATGTTTTTCCACGCTTTGAAGATGAACAGGACGGGACTGGTAGTCTGCGTGTTCGACACTTCCGACCGCATCCAGCATATGTTCTGGCGCTGTTTGGAGCCGGACCACCCCGCTAATGCGGTTCAACCGCCCGGCGTCGATTTCGATCCTGTCGAAGAGATGTACCGGAAGGTGGACGATTTATTGGGGAGAACCCGGGAGAAAATGGGTGAAGACGAGGTTTTAATGGTCATCTCCGACCACGGTTTCAAGTCCTTCCGGCGCTGTTTCAGCGTTAACGCCTGGCTCAGGGAAAACGGGTATCTGTTTTTAAAAGACGGCGCCGAAGGAGGCGACTTTTTCCTGGATGTCGATTGGAGCCGGACTAAGGCTTATGGCGTAGGGCTGGGCGGCTTTTTCATCAACCTCAAGGGGCGCGAAGGGAAAGGGATAGTGGAGCCGGGGGAAGAATACGAATCCCTCAAACGCGAGTTAATAGAGAAATTATCAGGCTTGAAGGATCCGGATAGCGGTGAAACCGCCATTAACCGCGTCTATGACATCGCCGAAACCGGTTCAGGACCCTACGCTGTCAACGGGCCCGACCTGATGTTCGGCTTCAATCCCGGTTACCGTATCTCCTGGAACTCGGTCACCGGCGACCCCACAGGCCCGGTTTTCAGCGACAATATCAAGCGCTGGAGCGGCGACCATGCGGTGGAACCCACGCAAGCGCCGGGGATATTTTTTTCGAATAAGAAAATCGACCTCGACAATCCGCACCTGATGGATATAGGCCCCGCTGTCCTCGATATATTGGGCGTCGAAACGCCCTCCTATATGGAGGGCCGTCCTTTGATGCGAGCGCAGACTTTGCAGGGGGGAAATGAATCAATGGATACGACTATAACGGACGAACAAGATGATAAGATTTCGAAATAAACACCGACTATTTCTCGAGGGGTGGTTAATCACCCCGCTATTTCTTTTAACGCTCTTCCTGATTTCCTGCGGCGGAGGGGATTTCAAACCAGTGGGGAAGCGGGTGATTGTGCTGGGCATCGACGGGATGGACCCCAAACTCTTGACCAATTTTATGGAGCGCGGCGTGATGCCCAACTTCAGCCGGCTGGCGGCTGAAGGCTCTTTCAAGGAATTGACCACCAGCGTTCCTCCGCAAAGCCCGGTGGCTTGGTCTAATTTCATCACCGGAATGAATCCCGGCGGGCACGGAATCTATGACTTTATCCACCGCGAACCTCAATCCCGCATCCCTTATTTATCCACCAGCGGAATGACGCCCCCCTCGAATATCCTGAAACTGGGCAAATACCGCATCCCCCTGAAGGGCGGTGAAGCGGTGCTTTACCGCAAAGGCAAAGCTTTCTGGCAGATATTGGAGGAGCAGGGGATACCCTCGGTGTTGTTTAAAATCCCGGCGAATTTTCCCCCGGCTGAGACTGAAGCTAAGACCTTTTCCGGGATGGGCACCCCCGATATCCTCGGCTCCTATGGTATTTTCACCTTTTTCACCGACGATTCCTCGCTTTATCAGGATGATATCGCCGGCGGCGAGGTTGCGATGGTGAAAATCGAGGAGGGGATGGTGGAAACTGCGATCGAAGGTCCCCCCAACTCGCTGCTTAAAGAGGAACCGACCGCGGTTGCGCCGGTGTCGATTTACATCGATCCCTATGAAGATATCGCCCGCATCAAAACGGGGGAGAGCGATTTCATCCTTAAGCCGGGCGAATGGAGCGATTGGGTGGAAGTGAAATTCGAATTGTTGAAATCCATCGCCTCCGCTTCCGGTATTGTGCGCTTTTACCTGCGGAGGACAAAACCGCACCTGGAACTTTACTGCAGTCCGGTGAACCTGAATCCCGCAGATCCCGCTTTGCCGCTGTCCACTCCGCCGGAATACACGAAGGAGCTTTATCAAAACCTGGGTTACTTTTACACCCTTGGTATCCCGGAGGACACCAAAGCCCTCTCCGCCGGGTATCTCACTTATGACGAGTTCATTCAACAGGCGGAGTTGGTGCTGGAAGACCGTTTGCGGGAATTCGATTACACCTGGCGCAATTTTAAAGACGGTTTCTATCTCTTCTACTTTTCCACCTTGGACCAGAACAGCCACAGCCTATGGTCCACCTTCGACCGGGAACACCCGCTTTATCAAAGCGAGCTGGAGCACAAATACGGCTGGCGTTTGATGGAGTTTTATCGGACGATGGATGAGGTTTTAGGGCGTGTGCTGAGCGAAATGAATCCCGAAGATTTACTGCTGATAATGTCCGACCACGGTTTCGCGCCCTTCAGGTACTGCTTCGACCTCAACACCTGGCTGCTGGATAATGGTTATATTTCGCTGAAGGACACTTCAGGGCGCGGTAGGGAATTTTTCCCCGGGGTGAACTGGCGCAAGACCAAAGCTTATGGATTGGGCATCAACAGCCTTTATCTCAATATAAGGGGCCGCGAAAGCGGCGGTAATGTCTCCCGGGCGGAAGCCGAGGAACTCAAGGAAGAGCTGGTAGAAAAACTCACCGCCGCTATCGACCCCCGCACCGGACAGCATCCCATCTCCCGGGTCTGGAAGAGGGAGGAAGCTTACCGCGGCGCCGACGTTCCCAACGCTCCCGACCTCATAGTGGGCTATAACACCGGCTACCGGGCTTCCTGGGATACGGTGCTGGGTAAATTTCCGCGTCATATCTATTCCGATAACCAGGACCGCTGGAGCGGCGACCACTGTGTGGACAATCAATGGGTGCCCGGTGTGCTGCTGTCCAACCGCCATATCGACAAAGAAGCCCCCGCGCTCTACGATTTGACCGCCACCATACTTACTGAGTTCGGGATTGACATCCCGGACGATATGGTGGGGGAACCGATATTTCAGTAGATGAGCACCGAGCGCCGAAGACCGAAAACCGAGAACCGAAGACAGAGAACGGAGAACGGAGAACGGAGAACAGAGAACGGAGAACAGAGAACGGAGAACAGTAACAGATGATAGGTGATAAAAGGCTGATGATTGGATTGGTTGTCCCGCCGGAGAAGCTAGAATAGCTTGATAGTACGAAATAAACACAAATTTAAAAGGTAACCTGATGGCAAAACTCAAAATAAAGCTCGATTCCGACATCGCGGAAAAACTGAAGACTTTGTCGGAACAAGCCGGCTATTCTTCGATGGACGAATTCGTGCAGCATTTGATTGAAAAGGAAGTTACCATTCTTGATGAAGCCGAATCCGACGAGGAAGTCAAGAAACGCCTGCAAGGCCTGGGATACATTTCGTAGGTTACGATGAGTATAATCTGGTTTTTAAACTTGGCGCTAGGGAAGGTGTTCGACATCGTCCTGGCGCCCTTCGCTAAAATCAATCCTCTTTGGGGGTTGGGAGTGGTTTCGTTCATCACCGGCGCGGTGATGGTCTTCATTTTCAAATATGTTTCGAATCAGGAGGGAATCCGCCGTTCTAAAGCCAAAGTGCGGGGTTACTTCCTCGAAGTCTGGATATACAAGCACGATTTTAAGGTGGTGACCGGTTCCATCGGGCGGATATTGCTGGCGAATTTGAAGTATATGCGTTTCGCCGTGGCGCCGCTGATTGTGTTGATGATTCCGGTGATATTGATAATGGTGCATCTCAATCTGCGCTACAACGACCGCCCTTTGAATCCCGGCGAAACCGCCATCCTCACCGCTGAATTCAATCAAATGGATATCCTGGAGGATTTAGAGTTAACCGCTATCAGCGAGGGAGGCTTTGCGGTGGAAACTCCGCCGGTCCGCGCTATTGCTGCGGGGGAAGTATCGTGGCGGCTGCGCGCTGAGTCGCCGGGAAAGCGCTTTGTGACCATTTTCTGGAGTGGGGGAGAGGTGAAGAAGGAGATTGTGGTAGGTTCGGATAAAGTATCAAAAACATCCTTCCGGAGAAGCGCGGCGAACTCTCTATCAGACGCCTTGTTCCTGCCGGGGGAAAAACCGCTGCCTTCAGGTTCGCCCGTTATCAGCGTGAGTGTCAAGTATCCTCCGCGGCAGTTAAGAGTTCTGGGAATCGGAGTTCACTGGATTGTGGTCTTCTTCGTTCTTTCAATCGTCGCCGGATTCGCCCTTAAAGGTGTTTTCGGCGTTGAGATTTAGCCCTCTGATTTTTGAATCTACCCCTACTTTTTCGTACCTTTACCGTGAAGTAACGCCGCCCATTCCTATCATGCTTTTTTTTTATATTCTGCGAGGCAGGTAGGAGCGTATCAGTTTATTTTAACGAGATAGTCAGGTAAAATAATGAAAGAGACCCGCATAATCGCGGCTCTGCTCGCCTTCATCTGCGCGGTGCTATTGGTGTTGGTGTTGAAGGCGCTCAAGACCATTTTCATCCCCCTGGCTTTCGCCCTGCTGCTTTACGAAGTGTTGAAGCCGGTGGTGGATTTTGCGGCGCGCAGGAAAGCGCCCCTGCCGGTCTCGCTCACCGTCATTTTGCTGGTGGTCTTTTTCACCTTCTATCTTTTGGGGCTGGTTGTTTACGCCAATGTAAATATGTTTGTGGATGAGTTTCCCCGCTATGAACTCAGCTTAAGGCAGACGCTGGAAACTACCCTGGAACGCCTCAATATGCCGCTGGAGCAGTTCACTCAATATCTTTCCGGCACCGACATAGGGAAAAGTCTGGGAAATATCTCATTGACCTCCACCATTTCCACTTCGCTGGGCTCGTTTTTCACTTTCCTCGGCTATGTGCTGTTGGTGCTGATATTTATGATTTTCATCTTTTCCGGGCAATCGTTGACTACGGATAAACTAAATCAGGCCTTCAATACGGAAAGAGCTTTGAGGGTCTCGTTAATACTGGGCGTTATTCAGTCCAAGGTAAGAACCTACCTGCTCACAAAAATTTTCATCAGCGCGATGACTGCGGCGGTCAGTGTAGGATTCATCCTCCTGTTTGGTGTTGACTTCGCCGTATTCGCCGGACTGCTGATATTTACGCTGAATTTTATCCCCAACATCGGCTCCATCATCGCCACCGCTTTCCCGATATTGATATGTTTCGTGGAGTACGGCTATTCCTGGAGGGTGCCTGGATTATTAGTATGTCTGGTGTCGGTGCAGATGTTCTTCGGGAATTTCTTGGAACCATTCCTGATGGGGAGGGGATTGAACCTGTCTCCGCTGGTAGTTATTCTCAGCCTCATCTTCTGGGGCTGGGTATGGGGTATAATCGGAATGGTGATAGCCGTCCCCTTGACCTCTACGCTGGTTATAGTCTTTGAGAATATTGAGCCGCTACGGCCCATCGCGATAATGATGAGCGGTTCGAAGACGTCGATACAAACGTAAACCATCTATCGATGGTCTCTTCTGAAGTCATCGGAACTCGAAGTGAGAATAGCGATGGTATTCGGCTGCTCGTTTTCTTAACCACAGATGACACAGATTGCGCATAATTATTTGGTGGGTTAAGAACCCACCCTACAATCTAACTTGAAAACTTGCTAACTTTCCAACTTGTAAACTTACTTTTTTAATAATGAAGCAAAGATTCACATTCAACCGCGCCGGAGGGCTCGAAGGGGTTGACTTTCACGCGCTGGGCTTCCGCTGCGGTCTGGAAATTCACCATCAGATAAAAACCGATAAAAAGCTGTTTTGCCGCTGTCCCGCAGGGAAATACTCCGATGAATACCAGTCCGAAGTTTTGCGCCATATGCGCCCTACGCTTTCGGAATTGGGAGAATATGACGGCACCGCCTTAATGGAGTTCAAAACTAAGAAGGACATAATCTACCGTCTGAACAAGGAATCGGTCTGCACCTATGAGATGGACGACACCCCGCCTTTCCCTATCAATCGGGAAGCGCTGGACATCGCCTTGGAAATCGCCCTCCTGCTCAACTGCAAAATCGTGGGCGAAATCCACATCATCCGCAAGCAGTACCTGGACGGCAGCATCCCCACCGGTTTCCAGCGCACCACTATCGTGGGTGTGGACGGATGGATTCCCTATAAAGACCGTAAAATCCGCATCGTCCAATTGGCGCTGGAGGAGGACGCCTGCCGCGAAGTATCCGACGTCGGCCACCGCATCACTTTCCTCACCGACCGGCTCTCGATGCCGCTGATAGAGGTGGTCACAGCGCCCGATATGCGCGACCCGCTGGAAGCTGCGGAAGTAGGCGGAGTATTAGGCGCATTACTCCGGCTCACCGGTAAAGTCCGACGCGGCGCAGGCTCCGCCCGCCAGGACGTCAACGTTTCCGTCGAGGGCGGCGATAGAGTGGAAATCAAGGGTGTGCCCAGGCTGTCATATATCCCCAGACTCACCGGCTTCGAAGCCCTGCGCCAGAAGCATCTGCTGGAATTGCGGGACGAAACTGCCCGCAGGGGAATTAAGACGGAAGCGGATGTTAGATACGAGGTGAAGGACATAACGGCTGAAGCGGAGGAAATCGAATCCCCTGTCTTGAAAGAGAACTTTGGACCTAATTCTAAGGTCAAGGGTGTTATGCTTAAGAACCTCAAAGGAGTATTCGCCTTCAAGCTGAATCCCGGCTGGAATTTCGCTTCGGAAGCCGCCGCCCGGGTGCGGGTAATCGCCTGTCTCGACCGGATGCCCAATATCGCTCACACCGATCCGGATGATGCGATGTCGCTTTCCGATAGAGACCGGGAGAAGGTTCTGGGACTGTTTGAGGCTGGTTCCAAAGATGTTATCGCGCTGTCCTGGGGGCTGCCTCAGGATGTCGATACCGCGATGAATGAGATAATCATCCGCTGTCAGGAAATCCTCAAGGGCGTGATAAACGAAACCCGCCAATACCGGCCCTTCGGCGTATCCGACTTCGAACGGATTTTACCCGGTCCCGACCGGATGTATCCCGACACCGATTCTCCCCCTACCTCCGTCACCGACGAGATGATTGAAAAAGTATCCGCCGGACTGCCGCAGACACCCTGGGTAAAGACCGAGCGGTTCACTAATCTCGGTGTTCCTGAAGAAACCGCCTGGAATTTGGTGCATTCAAAATACCTCGAACCTTTCGAAAAAGCGGCGGAGCGTTATCCGCAATCAGCAAAAACAATGGCTCGGCTGACAGTACAGGATATTCCTCATATCGCCCGGTTGAACAGCAGTGGATTCTCTGCTGAAGAGATTGAACAGTTTCTGGAACTTGTCGGTAAGAAGAAGTTATCGAAGGAAGTGGGGATAGAGTTGTTGAAAATGGGTAGTGAAGACGGGAACTGGGAGGAAGCGTTTTCGTCGCTTGAAAGCGCCGGCGCTTCCGACGAGGAAATCGACCAGGCGGCGCAGGATGTAATCGACAGCCTGAACGGTGATATCGGTTCAGTAGATAAAATAATCGGAATTGTCAAAAACCGGATGGACAAACCTCTTTCCGGGCTGAGAATTAAATCTCGGATTGAGCGGATGTTGGCGAGAACCGGTTGATAGTCAAATATCTTAGCTAATAACCACTCAAATCCGAGCCTTGAGACACGAGACTCGAGACTTCAACAGTGTTTCATCGAAAAATATACTTTTGCCTGATTCTGACAACCTGCTTAGCGTTCTCTGCCTGCTCCCAGGATGAAAACCGCAGTGAGGAGCATTACCGGCAGAAACGCCTGGAGATGGTCGCGAACCAGCTTAAAAGCCGCGGCATCTACGACCCTGCGGTGCTTGAAGTGATGGCCAAAGTCCCCAGGCACAAGTTTGTTCCGCAGAGATACCTGAGCCAAGCCTACGCCGACCATCCCCTTCCCATCGGTTACAGCCAGACCATTTCCCAGCCCTACATCGTCGCTTTTATGACCCAGGCGTTGAAGCTGAAAGGCGGAGAAACGGTATTGGAAATCGGCGCCGGCTCCGGCTACCAGGCGGCGGTGCTGGCGGAGCTTTGCTCACTGGTCTGTTCCATCGAAATCGTCCCCGAACTCGCGGAAACCGCAACTTTGCGGTTGATGCGCCTGGGATATGATAATGTGCGGGTGCTGGCTGGCGACGGGTATTTAGGCTGGCCGGACACCACCATCAAATTCGACCGCGTTATACTTACAGCCGCTCCCCCGGAAGTTCCGCAGACTCTGCTCGACCAACTTAAAACGGGAGGAAGTTTGATAGTTCCGGAAGGTGAGTATTTCCAAATGCTTCGTCTCTACACTAAGACCGAAAGAGGAATCACGCGCCGGGATTTACTGCCGGTCAGGTTCGTGCCGATGGTTCATCCGGAAGATTGACAGATGACCGAAGACCGAAAACTGAAAACCGAAAACCGAGACCCGAGACCCGGATACAGAGAATTGATAGGTATGGCTGTTATTATGGATTGGTGATAAACATGATAAACACCATAAGTAGCGGTTTATACCGCTAAACCCTGCCTTTTTGACCACCTTAAACAAAAAAATCCTCCCTAAACTAAAAAAAATTCATTTTTTACTTGACAAATTGCCGGGAAATCGTTATAATGGTTTGTGGTGGGTAAAATCGGGTAAATGTGGGACATCAGACAACATTGAGACCATATTATGGCTGATGAGCAAGGACAAATACTGTTTGTTGGGGATTATATTTATGCGCTGGATTCGAAGGATCGCGTCAATATCCCCGCTCGGTTTCGAAAACTGCTGCCCAAAGAGGCTAATGACACATTTGTCATTACCAAGGGCACGGAACGCTGTCTCCATCTCTATCCCTGCAACTTCTGGCACCAGCAGGTTCGCCGCTATTGGCCGGTGTTCAACTCCAATCAGGAAGACTTCCGGAAATATACCATCTGGCGTAACCGGCACACCCGCGAAGTCCAGTTCGATAAACAGGGAAGGATACAGATTCCCAAGGTCCTGCTGAAATACGCCCTGTTGGAAAAGGAGGTGGAAATCATGGGCAATAATAACCGCATAGAACTCTGGAATCCGGACTTCTGCGACAATTTTGTGGGGGATGAAGACGAAAAATACCAGCAAATGGATTCCGACCTCTCCTCGGTCTATCCTCAAAGCGGACAGCAAAATCCTCAACCACAGAATCCCCAGCAGCCTCCCCCGCCGGTGAATCCCGTATGGGGCTATCATCCGGGATATGGTTACTACCCGCAGCCTCCCCCACATCCTCCGGGATATTATCCTAACAATCCCGGGCAATATCCCGGCACTCAACAAAACAGCCCGGGAACTGCCCCAGGCCTTGACAGCGGCGCGCCTCCGGCTCCTCAGGGACCGCCGCCAAATGCGCCCGGTGGATTTCCGCCGCCGCCGACTGATAAAGACAGAAAAAACAGTTGAACTATCGAAGAAAGTCTCCTTCACAGTCGGTTTGATAATAAATGTTGATACGATGAGTCTCACTTAGACCTGCTAACATGAAAATATGATTTTTAAGGTAAGGTAGTTGTTTTGCTGCATCAACCGGTTATGCTTGATGAAGCCCTTGAATTTCTGCAGGTCCTTCCCGAAGGGATTTACTTCGACGGCACCGGAGGCCTCCTGGGACATTCCGAACAAATCCTTGAACGTCTCCGCCACGGACGGTTGATAGCTGTCGATATCGATAAAAGCGCACTGGAAACCATATCCAACCGACTCAAAGACCACTCCGACCTGATTCTTTTACAAGCCAATTTCGCCGACATCAAGAATATACTCCTACAGTTGCGAATCCCCGCGATTAACGGCGCTCTGCTCGACCTGGGATTGTCGAGTTTTGCGTTGGACAGCCCGGGGAGAGGATTATCGCACCGTTTTCAGGGACCGCTGGATATGCGGTTCGACAGGGACCGTAATCCTGTCACCGCGGCAAAAGCAATCGAAGAACTGCCTGAGAGCGAAATCGCACGCATCATCGGCGAATACGGCGAACAGCCCGGAGCGAAAAGGATAGCCCGGGCCTTGAAGGAAAGGAAACCCGGTTCGACGGTGGAATTAGCCGAAATCGTAGAAAAAATGACGCCGGCAAACCGTCGGGAAAAATCGCTGGCAAGGGTTTTTCAAGCCTTCAGAATATATGTGAACCGCGAAATGGAAAACCTCGAAAAATTTCTGAATTCTATTGCTGATGTCCTTTCTCCCGGAGGCCGGCTGGTGATAATCTCCTATCATTCCCTGGAAGACCGCCGCGTCAAGGAATTTCTCAACAGGGAGTCGAAAGACTGTATCTGCCCGCCCGGAATCCCGGTCTGCTCCTGCGGACACCAAGCCCGCTTTAAAATCCTGACAAAGCGGCCGCTACGACCATCGGAAGAGGAATTACAGCGCAATCCCCGGGCTCGAAGCGCCCGCCTTAGAGCAGGAGAGAGTGTGTGATGAAGCGCCACCGACGAGATAATGTATCCTGGAAAATGAAACCCTTTTCCACCGCGAAGGCGGTGACTATTACAGCGCTTCTTTGCCTCATTGCTTTAGCTTTCGTTCACAGGGAAGTTAAAATCGATGAAGCCGCTAAAAGGATTCGTGAACAGGAAGCGAAAATCGCAAAGACGCAAGTAGAATTGGCGGAAGCAAAAATCGCGCTGAAGAAACTATCATCATTCCCCAGGATAGCAGGTCTGGCAAAAAAGATAAACCTCAAGCCCCTTACCAGTAAGGCGAATGTAACGAACATCGAACTGGCTGATTTACCGCCTGAATTCTTCCGTGAATTGGAGCCCTTGAAAATTGATTCCGGTGTCAATGATGGAAACGAAAAGAAATAACACTTTACGCAGAAGGCTGTCGTTCATCTCTGTCTTGATTTGTCTTGGCGCGGCAGCGCTCATCGGCAGGCTTTTCCAAATTCAGATTGTGCTCCACAGCCACTACGACAAACTCGCGGAGAAACAATATGTCCGCCAGCAGGAATTGAAACTGCCCCGGGGTAAAATCTTCGACCGCAGAAGCGAAATCCTGGCGTTGGACATACCGCGAAGCCAGTCTTTCGGTGTCTATCCTGATGAGGTGGATGATAAAACCGGACTGGCGCGGAGTCTGGCGAACTTATCAGGAAGACCTTCGCATTATTTTCTCCACAAGATGAACTCCAGCGCCGGTTTTGTCTATCTGCTGAGACAGATCGATGAGACCAGGGCTCAAAAATACTGTAATATCCCCGGTCTGCTGCAAAAATCCGAACCCCGAAGATTCTACCCTTTCGGGCGGAATACTCCAAAAGTTGTGGGATTCACCGACCCTGACGGCAACGGTATCGCCGGTATTGAAAAACTTCACGATAGCGATTTCGCCTCAGTTCCCGGCTGGGAAAATGTCCTCCTGGACGCAATGGGAAGGAAACTTCCCGGACACTGGCTCAAGCGTGTGGAGCCAATCCCCGGCGCCGACATCGTCCTCACCTTTGACAATGTCATCCAGGAACTTACCGCAACCGAACTTAGAAATGGCGTGGAGAAGTGGGGAGCGAAAGGGGGAATGGCGATTGTGATGCTCCCCCGCACCGGAGAATTATTATCGGTAGTTTCACTCCCCGATTTCGACCCTAACTATCCCGGTGAATGCGGCAAATTACCCCGCCGGGAAAGAAGCGTGGTTGATATGTTCGAGCCCGGCAGCACGCTCAAATTGGTTCCGGCGGTGGCGTCGCTAAGGGAGGGGATTCCCACCTCCAAAGTGTTCGATTGTATGAACGGAAAGCTGCGGGTCGGGTCACATATAATAAAGGATGTCAAGCCTCATAAATGGCTCACTTTCGAGGATGTAATCGCCAAGTCGTCCAACATAGGGGTGGCGCAGGTTTCCAACTGCATCGGTGCGGAAAAACTCTATGAAACCGCCCGCGATTTGGGATTGGGCACCTATACCGATGTTGAATTCCCCGGCGAAGCCAAAGGCCAGCTTCATCCTCCGGCGCAGTGGGATGAATATATGCTCGCCACTGTCGGAATCGGCCAAGGTGTGTCGGTTACCGCAATTCAACTCGCCTGCGCCTACGCCGCGGTGGCTAACGACGGATTGATGCTCAGACCGATGGTGGTGAAACAGATTCATAAACCGGGGGGATACGTGGAGAAAGCCCGCCCGCAGCCAGTGCGAAGAGCGGTCACCCGCCAAATCGCCCGGCAGATGACTAAGATTCTGATAAAAGCGGTGGAAAACGGCACTGGTTACAACGCGCGAATCCCCGGACTGAAAATCGCTGGAAAAACCGGTACGGCGCAGATTCCCATATCCAAAGATGAGGGATATTCCGCAGATAGATACATCGCCTCCTTCGTTGGTTTTACAGTGTCGGAACCGAGGGTATTGTGTTTGGTGGTGGTGGAAGAGCCTAAAGAAGGGATTTACGGCAATTCCGTGGCGGCGCCTATTTTCAGACGCATAATGGAGCAGGCAGCGCCCATAGTGGCGGCGGAACAAAACGAATTCCCCGGGCCGTATCGGGGATTAGTCATTAAAGGGCGGGGCAAATACGCGCCCAACCTGATTTCCTATTCGGTGAATGAAGCGGAAACACTGCTAAGAAAATCGAAAATTCCCTACCAACTCCTGGGGGAAGGCGGCAAAATTACCGCGCAGCTGCCCTATCCGGAGGAGTGTATTACCACAAAGGACACGCTGATTATGCTTGCGGAACGGCCGGGGGAAAAACTCAAACTGAAAGGTCTGAACGCCAGGGAAGCATCGAAGATACTGATTGCGGCGGGCTACAAGGTCACGCTGTTAGGGTCGGGGATAGTTCGTTCCGCAGATTTTTCGGGGAGAAACTGCACCGTGCGTTGTGAAAAGAGCCACTCCGACAGAGGCTGATGACTTTTGAACGCAAAACCATTGAAATATGTTATCCAGGATATAGAGACTATCGAACCGCCCTCAAGCCTTGAAATCGACATCGAGGGTCTGGCTTACGATTCAAGGAAGGTCGGTTCCGGTTACCTGTTCTTTGCCATACCCGGGCTTAAGGTTGACGGGCATAATTTCATCCCGGATGCGGTCAAAAGGGGCGCTGTAGCTGTCGTCCTCGAAAATGACAGAGCGCTGCCCCCAAATGTCCGGAAAATCCGGGTCGCAGACTCCCGCAAAGCGATGGCTGAGGCGGCGGACAATTTTTATGACCACCCCTCAAGCAGACTCAGCTTCATCGGAGTTACAGGGACCGACGGCAAAACAAGCGTTTGCCGCCTGATTCATTCTATCCTTAGCTTGAAAGGCGAAACCGGCTTGATGGGAACTGTGGGGCACATTGTAATGGGACGCGAAGTCCGCGCCGACCGCACCACTCCGGAAGCTTTGGAAATCAACCGGATGCTGGCGGAACTGGTCGAGGGCGGAGCGAAATACGCGGTGATGGAGGTGTCGTCCCACGCTTTAGCGCTTAGCCGCGCCGAAGGCCTTGACTTCGATGTCGCGGTTTTCACTAACATCTCCCAGGAACACCTCGATTTCCACCGCGATATGGAAAGCTATTTCGAAGCCAAAGCACGCCTCTTCACCGGGATGAAGCCGGGAGGGCTGGCGGTCATCAATATCGACGACCCGCGAGGAGCGGAGATGGCGGCACGCTCAAACTGTAAGGTTATGCGCTATTCTCTCCAAGACGAATCGGCGGAACTATGCGGGGAAATCCTGACCTCCACTATCGAGGGCTTATCGATGAAAATCCGCTGCCCTCAAGGGAGTCTGGAGCTGGAATCGAGACTGATAGGGACGCCCAACGCCTATAACATCCTTGCCGCGGTGGGAGCGGCTGCCGGATTAGGCTGTGATTTCGACAGTATCGTCAGGGGTATCGCCGCTTTCCGTGGAGTGAGGGGACGATATGAATACATCGACTGCGGAGCCTTCGGAGCGGTTGTAGATTACGCGCATACCCCTCAAGCGCTGGAAAATCTTCTGCAGGTTATGCGGCCTTACGTCAGCGGGAAATTGCGGGCAGTGTTCGGCTGCGGCGGGAACCGCGACCGGGGCAAACGCCCTTTAATGGCAACCGCCGCGGAAAAATTGGCGGACATTGTCTATGTGACTTCCGATAATCCCCGCTATGAAAAGCCCGAAGCCATAATCGAGGATATTATCGCGGGTTTGCAGTATCCTCAAAAAGCCCGGGTCATTCCCGACCGGAAGCAGGCTATCATCCAAGCCCTCGAAGACGCTCGGAAGGGAGATTTGGTAATATTGGGGGGGAAGGGTCATGAGGACTATCAGGAAATTGAAGGCGAATTCATTCACCTCGATGACCGGGAAATCGTGAAGGAATGGCTGACAAAGGAGAAATTATGAATACTGAATACTGAATACTGAATACTGAATACTGAATACTGAATACT
>CAYQZD010000002.1:0-81932 GCA_964421875.1 uncultured bacterium | reverse complement strand
TAAAGTT
The DNA here is from genome assembly GCA_964421875.1 of uncultured bacterium. GTDB lineage: Bacteria > Electryoneota > Tariuqbacteria > Tariuqbacterales > Tariuqbacteraceae > CAYQZD01. The sequence continues at coordinate 81,925 of CAYQZD010000002.1, read as the reverse complement.
GTAGGGTGGGTTCTTAACCCACCAATTTACAAGTCATTCCGGCGACCTGCGCGCCGTACGGCGTAAGCCGGTATCCTTCTTCGTAGGGGTGAACGGCCTTCGCCCCTACCCGCTTGCATCTTTTGTCTCGCATCTCGCATCACGCAACTCGCATCTACTTCACCAGCAGCAATTTCCGCGTCTGAGTGAAATCCCCCGCCTGCAGCCGCGCGAAGTATACACCACTCGGTAGATTCGCAGCGTTAAAAAGCATCGAATGATGCCCCGCCGGATAGAAACCTTCCGCAAGGATTGCTACCTCCCGCCCCATGATGTCATAGATGGCGAGTCTTATATTTCTTGCAGCTTGCAGCTTGTAGCTGAGAGCTGTCGAAGGATTGAAGGGATTAGGATTAGGGGAAAGCGAATTGTATTCAGTGACGGATGATTTTTTTTCAAGTTTGCTCTCTTTAATGAACAACGCCCAACCAAGATTGTGATTGGAAATATCGTCCCCGGCGAGTTTCTCAAAGGGGAATTCCGCTGAAATAACTGCCGAATCAGGATAGGTCCCCGCATAGCCTATATAAGTGTAGTTCCCCGATGGAGCGTTAGCCGGAACATACTGAACGACATCCCAGACTAAAGAGTCGCCGGCTGGAATAAACTGGTTTAAACGAAGTTTCATTGGTCCATAGACTGTGCTATCAGGTAAGACCGCTTCAGTCCAGGCGTCCAAGCCCGCAATAGGATTGCTGGAAATATTGGTAATGGAAGCGTAATATTGAAAGCTCCCGCCCCCGGAGGGGATTTGAATTGGCGGGTTGTAGGGGGTGAATGTAACAATAATTGGTAATTGATGGAAGTAATAAGCTCCCATATCCGCTATTGTGCTGTCCGGGTCGAGGGGGCTGGCGGGGTCTCCGGCGTCGATGCAGGGGGAATTTTCTGTTAAGTGAAAAGCAGAATCACCCGTGGTCGAGTAAAAAAGCGGGTCTTCGAAAACATTCATATATACATCACACGAATCGCCATTATTGTTGACGGTTACAATTTGACCAAGCCATTGTGGAATATTTCCTGTTAAATTCCCGTTCTGATTATTACTAAAATCATTATATATTATAGTAGTATTTGTTGAATTGTTGAAGTAAATACCACCATTACCGATATTATCAGACAATATTACATTTATCATAGAGAAATTATAAGACTGTGATACTAAAATACCTCCACCATTTAAGTATGCAAAATTTCTATTTATGGTACAATTATTGATTGATACTATTCCACCAGTTGAATAATAACCACCACCACTTGAATCAGCAGTGTTACTATATACAACACTCCTGCTAATTATAATTCCAGAACCAAATATACCACCACCATCACGTTCAGCGTTATTGCCGATTATATTACTATTACTAATAGTTGGATTGGAATTTTCACTAAAAATACCTCCACCCCAACCAAACGCTCTATTATTACTGATCGTACAATTATTTATTATTGGACTTGAATTTTCACAATAAATACCACCGCCACGACCTTGAGTACCAGAATTATTTCTGCTTATTAAACAACTAGTTATCATAGGATTTGAATAATAACAGTAAATTCCTCCTCCATTATAAACAGAAGTATTTCTACTTATTTTACAGTTATGAATCATCATGCTTGTATGATTTAAATAAATACCTGTATTAATACTATGACTTATAGAACAGTATTCCAATCTACTTAAATCTTGTGCGGATTCGAATCGAATTCCTCGCCAAGTAACAAGGCTTTGATTAAAAATAATACTGTCATTTTCAGTGCCAATGGCACGAAGATAGCCGTAAACACATATCTAATAATTTCCATTGAAAAGAAATTGGGCCCCTGGTTCAATAATAAGCGAATCTCCACCTAATACACTAATGGTACCATCCACAATATACGGTATCCCTTCAAGCGTTCCACTTAAATTCCCGGAAATATGAATATACAGTGTCACATCTGATGAAGTAAGCGCACTGAAACAAGCCTGGTCAAGTATTTCTTCATCGCCGTATCCATCGTGTGTAAAGTAGATGTCATAGACACCAACAGCCACATTAATTTGATAATACCCCATCGAATCGGTAAAAGTCGAATCTGTCCTCGCGCTGGGCGAGTCCGCCTGAAACAAGACCTTAGTGCTGTCGTGATTAGTTTGCCCTGCCAGATAACAATAACCATCTACCTGCACTGCGGCGCTTGCAGCCGCCCAGACCATCACCCCCGCCAATGCGATAACCACCCTTTTCATTTCATCCTCCTGTTTAGATTTGAGATTGTAATGATAAGATTTTTTTAGGAAAAATCAATGCGGGAACATAATTGTTCATTAGGAAGGCTGTGTCGGATTAGTCGAGGTAATCCTCCCCGTTACATTGTATCCATAATTTTCTAAATGTCAACAAAAAAAGCGAGCCCTTTTCAGACCCGCCTTATATCCATTCAACACCGCCGGGCGCGGAAATCCTGCGGCATATAAAAAGCCTTAATATACTCCCCTATTTCGGAGGATTGGGGGCTAATCCCGCACCATCCCCCTTCTTCTCACCCGATTCGTCGGTCTCCTCCTCTTCCTTTAAATAGTCCACGTATTCCATCGCGCCCTGCTTCCCAGCACCCTGAAAGTTTTTCCAGACGGTCTCCGCGGTGAAACTGACATTGTAGAACACCATTTTGCGCTTAACCACCAACCAAATCAGGAAAGCAATAGGGAACGCTATACCACCTCCGACTATTATCCATTCAAGTGTTGACATATTTCTTAAGTTCGCAAGTTAGCAGGTTTACAGGTTTGCAAGTTCCACCTTCCACGACTTCACTGTTTCACCGTTTCACCATTTAACCATCAAACGGCTTCTCCCGCCGCGTAAAATCCGGCATCAGATGCCTCCGCGGGTCCAGTTCCTGAATGTAGATGGTTTCGAAGCCGAGGCTCCGCGCCATCTTGACCGCCTCGTAGTACTCAGTTTCGGTGATGAATCGGTTAATTTCCGGGAATTCACCGGCGCGGTGAACCGGATGGTATTGACTCATCAGGCTCACCGGAACCTTCCGCGACAATTCCAAAGCTATGAAACACAGCGTTTTCCACACTCCATCGATATCTTCCGGCAAAACCAGTACCCGAACCACCAAACCCCGCAGCGCCGCCTCATCGAAAGAACCAGCCTGCCGAAACATCTCCTCCGCAGCGCTCCGGGAAATTTCCACATAGTTATCAGCGCCGGAATAACGCTTAGCCATCCCATCGTCCGAATACCGCAAATCCGCCAGATAAACATCGACCACCCCCTCCAGTGAGCGCAAAGTTTCTACTCGTTCATAGCTGTTGGTGTTGTATATCAGCGGGAGTTTCAATCCCCATCTCGCGCTAATCGAATGCGCTATCAACAGGTTAGGTATCTGATGCGCCGGAGTCACCCAGCCGATACCGGAACAGCCTGCATTCTGCAGTTCAATCATCCTCTGGGCGAGCCCTTCCGGCGAAACCGCCTCCCCTACCCCGCCCTGGGAAGCCTGATAGTTCTGGCAATAGACGCATTTCAAACTGCACCCGGTGAGGAAAATATTCCCCACCGCTCCCCGCGCCGTCAACGGCGGCTCTTCACCGCGATGCGGAACCTCAGCGGCAATCCTCAATTCCGAGCTTTCTCCGCAGATTCCTGTTTCGCCCGCAGTCCTATCTACTCCGCACATATTAGGGCAGAGTTCGCAGGATTTATATTGATCGCCGGTCATTTTTCATTGGTCACACAAAAAACGCCGCCGGAGATGTGAGGCAGCGTTTTCAAATTTGTAGGGGCGAAGCATTTTTTACAAGTGATTAATATTTTTATTGATAACATAAAATGCTTCGCCCTTACATTCGAGGTATCCCCGCAATAAATGTGTCGTAGGGTGGGTTTTAACCCACCAATTTACAATTCATTCCGCCCCACCCCGTAATCCCTCTTCGAAGGGGCGAACGGCAGTTCGCCCCTATCGGCAACCGGTAACTGGCAACGGGTAACAGGGAACCACCGTGTCGCAGAGTCCCCGCACTCTGCGACAATTAAATCGCCCCGCAGCAGGGTTCGGAGACCCTGCTGCACTGAGGCATTACTTCTTATCATCATCCACCACTTCATACTCTGCGTCGATCTCGTCTTCTCCGCCGCCCTTACTAGTTTCAGGCTCGGCTTGCTGTTCTCCCGCGCCTGCGCCGCCGGGTCCGCCCGCTCCGGGGCCTGCGCCTTGAGCGCTGGCGTACATCTTGGAGGAGGCTTCGCTCCATATCTGAGTCAGAGCTTCGGAAGCGGATTTGATTTCGTTCAAGTCCGACCCGTCCTTCACCTGCTTTAAGCGCTCGGTGGCGGCTTCCAGCTTCGCTTTGGTTTCAGCATCTAACTTGTCGGCGAACTCCTTTATCTGCTTCTCGGACTGGAAAGCCTGGGAATCTGCCTGGTTGCGGAGGTCCACTTCTTCGCGCTGTTTCTTATCCTCGGCTTCATGCTGTTTAGCGTCGCCTTTCATCCGGTCGACCTCTTCCTTGGAAAGACCGGACGAAGCCTGAATCTTGATCGACTGTTCCTTGCCCGTGGCTTTATCCTTGGCGCTGACCGATAGTATGCCGTTGGCGTCGATATCGAAGGATACCTCGATTTGCGGAATGCCCCGCGGCGCCGGAGGGATGCCGTCGAGCTGGAACCGTCCGATGGTCTTGTTGTCCATCGACATCGCCCGCTCGCCCTGAAGGACGTGAATGTCAACCGTAGTCTGGCTGTCAGCGGCGGTGGAGAAAACCTCGGTGCGCTTGACCGGAATAGTGGTGTTGGCGTCGATAAGCCTGGTCATCACTCCCCCTAAAGTCTCGATACCCAGCGAAAGCGGAGTAACATCCAGCAGGACCACATCGCGCAGATTTTCATCACCCGCGAGCACCCCCCCCTGAATCGCCGCGCCTATAGCCACCACTTCATCGGGATTGACCCCCTTGTGGGGCTCCTTACCGAACAGTTCCTTCACCATCTCCTGCACCTTGGGAATGCGGGTGGAGCCTCCGACTAAGACGATTTCATCGATTTCGCCGGGGGAGAGCTTCGCGTCCTTCATCGCCTGTTTGCAGGGGCCGACAGTGCGTTTGAGCAAATCGTCCACCAGTTGCTCGAACTTGGCCCGGGTAATAGTCATATCGAGGTGCTTGGGACCTTCCGCTGTAGCGGTGATGAAGGGGAGGTTGATTTGGGTTTGAGTCGAGCTGGAAAGCTCGATTTTCGCCTTTTCGCAAGCCTCCTTCAGCCGCTGCAAAGCCATCGGGTCCTGGCGGATGTCGATACCCTGCTGCCTCTTGAACTCGTCGGCGGCGTAGTCGATGAGCCGGTGGTCGAAATCGTCTCCGCCAAGGTGGGTGTCGCCGTTGGTGGAACGGACTTCGAAAACCCCTTCCCCGATTTCGAGGATTGAAATATCGAAGGTTCCACCGCCAAGGTCGAAGACGGCGATTTTCTCATCCTTCTTCTTATCCAGCCCGTAAGCCAATGAGGCGGCGGTGGGCTCGTTGATGATGCGCTCGACCTTGAGTCCCGAGATTTCGCCCGCATCCTTGGTAGCCTGGCGCTGGGAATCGTTGAAATACGCCGGAACCGTGATGACTGCGCTGACTACCTTTTCACCCAGATAGTCTTCGGCCGCCTGCTTCATCTTCTGCAGAATCATTGCCGAAATTTCCGGCGGTGAATACTCTTTATCGTCGATTTTGACTCGAGCCACATCGTTGGCGCCTTTAATCACCTGATAGGGCACTTCGGAGATTTCGGTTCCAACCTCCTGGTGCTTGCGCCCCATAAAACGCTTGATGGAATAGACGGTCTTATCGGGATTGGTAACCGCCTGCCGCTTAGCGGGAGCTCCCACCAAACGCTCGCCGGATTTGGCGAAAGCCACCACCGAGGGTGTGGTCCGGGAACCCTCAGCGTTGGGGATTACTACCGGTTCACCGGCCTCCATCACCGCCACGCAAGAGTTGGTAGTCCCTAAATCTATACCTATAATTTTAGCCATCTTAAATACATTCCTTTCGCAATTATCGTAATTGAGTTTTGTTTTTAGTTCTAATCGCAATCACTAATTGCAAACCTTGTGCCAATCTATAGTGTATATAAAAGACATGAATAAATTCGACCATCGCCTGCCATAATGCGCCATATTGACAGAATTGCTGGCAGTTAACACACGCTCTTAAAGAAACCAGGAAGGTCTCCGGTGCGGCTCCCATCTTGAAATGTGCCGGATGACTCCAAAAAAACTTTGGAAAATCCCCGCTATGTTAAAATAATGTCGCCTATACTTGACATTCAAAAAATATATTATTATAAGTACATTAAGTAATATCTGAAAAGTTTTCACCTTAATGTTCAGCCTCCGTTTTTAAGGAATCAAACCTATATTGGAGAGAAACCGTTATGAAGTCAATCGTCGCAGTCTGTATATTGACCTTGTCTCTAATCCTTGCCGGAATTGTTTTCGGCGGCGAAAACGAAATCTACCTCCCGGCTGAAATTGAAATCACCGGTATAGGATCCGAAACCGGGAATATTCCAGGCACAGTTAGTGACGCTGTGCTCCCGCGAGCTTATACCACCGACGACACCATAGTCGAAGTATTTGGCAATACTTCATCCCGTTGGTCCGGAGGCAACCGCGACCGGGGAAACATTTTTCAGGTCAACAACACGGTCAATCTCTGGGAACATAGGTTCTACCTCGAATCCACCGGTAATATGTCGGTATGTTTTATCATATTCCAGGGCGCCAGCGGGCCCACCGGCAGTTTCAATTTAGTCGATTCCGTAACCGTGACAGTCACTCCCGGCAGCCAAATGTTCGCTTCCGGAGAGCGAAATTTCGAGCTTCAAGCCGGAAGTTTCTATTATATCGGAGCATCCTGGGGAGACCAGGCAGGATACTCCAGAGGCGGCCCCACTCCCCCTATCGCCTGCAGTTTCGGAACCCTGATGACCGGGATACCGGGAAATATCTGCGGCGGATTCCCCCCGGGATCGGTAGCGACCAACAGCTACACTAATTTTCAAGGTTATCATGCCGAAATTGTCACCGGAATAGTGGCGAACGTTATGATAACACTGACTCCTATCAATCCCCCCATTATCGTCCCCAATGGAGGAGGCCTCTTCAGCTTCAATGCTTTCCTTGAAAACAGCATACCAAACACCGTTAGTTTCGATGTTTGGAGCGAAGTTATTCTACCCAATGGAGCGGTTTACGGTCCTATCCTCCGGCGTGATGGTTTGAGCCTTCCCATCGGCGGGACGGCCTCCAGGACGCTCAACCAGATGGTCCCCTGGAATGCGCCGCCGGGAGTTTATTACTATGTTGGAAAAGTAGGGGATTACCAGGATTCGGTGTGGCACCATGATGAATTCGAATTCACCAAAATGCTGGACGAATCTGAATCGACTCGATTCGAAGGCTGGAAAATCTACGGCTGGGACGAAGATGAAAAATCACAAATCACAAATCACAATTCTCAATTCTCAATTCTCAATTCTCAATTCCTCCCCCAATCCCTTCAACGCTTCAACAGCTCTCAGCTACAAGCTAAAAGCTGCGACTTATGTAAAAATGGCAGTTTGCGATATCATCGGGCAGGAAGTGTGCATCCTGGTCGAAGGATATAAGAGCGCCGGAGCGCATCAGGCAGTATGGGATGCCTCAAAAGCCTCAAGCGGTGTCTATTTCGCCCGCCTCCAGGCAGGGAACAATATCTGCACCCGGAAACTCCTGCTGGTAAAGTAGATGTACGACTGTAATAACTAAAGTAATCAAGGGCTCCCGCAATCGGGAGCCTTTTCTATTAGATACAGTTGTTCTTGAAGAGTGTGTTACATATGTGCTGTCGACTCTCCGCAGTCGACAGCATATTAAATAATAATAATTATTTGGTGTCGGGTACGGACAGTCTGTCCGACAATGCATAATTTCGTGCTATGTCATTCTGAACGAAGTGAAAAATCTCTTGTTTATAAATGATTTACGGTTCTTCTCTAAATTAGTTGCAAAATATTTGCTTTCACGGATGGTGTTCATTGCTCTGCTGAATAATTCTCAAAACAATGTCACTCCCGCGAAAGCGGGAGTCCAGGAAAATCTACTTCAGGATTAAATACTGGATTCCGGCTTTCGCTCGGAATGACAAGTGAGCTTTTAGGGAACTAATATCCCAGCTTTAATCTATACTGGATAAATGCAACTAAAATGCAGATGATCCTGATTTACTAAAATGTAGATGCTTCGCTTCGCTCAGCATGACATATTCTCGGACAAACTGTCTCCACCCTGCGCTAATCGCAGCGGAGTCGGGATGGTCATTGAATCCGACATTTAAACTAACCTTCATTGCCATTACTCTTGAATCCTAATCCCAAAACCATAAACCCTAAATCCCTACATAATACATTGATAGGCTATTATCTAACAAAAAAAACATGTGAATCGGAAATAGGACGCTAATTTGACAATATTACATATAATTACTATATTATAAGATTAAATACCTATCTCTTGTTTTTTATGAAATAATCTCCATAATTTTAGGGATTCAATTATGAAGAAAACGCTCACGACAATTGTATTTCTGGTTCTAATCGCCGTATCGGCTTTGGGGGGAAATTCCAAACCAACCGATGCGGGGATATTGACCCCCAAGCAGATATCCGAGATTCAAGCCTCGGTGAAGATGACGCCCGGCAACCGGGCAACGCTAAACGCCTTAAGCGGTAACAAACTCAGCGATTTAGCAAAAGACCGCGAGGTTTACAACTCCATGGATTTCATCTTCTCCGATGAACTGAAAACGCTCAAAATAACCGACCAGGAGAGTTCGGGGCGATGCTGGCTCTTCGCCGCTTTCAACATTCTCAGAGTGAAGGTGGTGAAGGACTTCAACCTCAAGAATTTCGAGTTCTCTGAAAACTACTCCATGTTCTGGGATAAGATGGAAAAAGCCAACCTTTTTCTGGAATACATCATAATGAACCGCAATGCGCTGATTAAATCCGACGGCTACAACGACCGCGAATTTGTGCTGCTGCTCAAGAATCCCATCACCGACGGCGGTTTCTGGCATATGGCGGCGAACTGCGTGCAAAAATACGGCGCTATTCCCAAAGAAGCGATGCCGGAGTCAAAACACAGCGCCGCCACTCGTGAAATGAACAATATCCTGAAAATGCGCCTCCGTTCCGACGCTGCGGAAATGCTGCAAATGACCCGGAAAGGAACCAACGATAAGAAGCTGCGGAAAGCTAAAATCGAAATGCTGAAAGATATCTACCGAGTCCTGGTGTTTATGCTGGGGGAACCGCCCGCCGAATTCGAATGGAAATATGTGGACAAGGACGGCAATAAGCAGCCGGTGAAAACCTATACCCCCAAGAGTTTCTACGATGAGGTCGTAGGGGTGGATTTGAACAATTACGCGGTGCTCTGTAACTGCCCCAGCCAGCCTTACGATAAAAACTACCGGATAAAACTGGGACGGGGACAGCTTGAAGGGATGGACTGGACCTTCCTCAACCTGGATATGCAGGTGATTAAAGATTACGCCCTTAAAGTGCTGCAAGATACGGTCCCGCTGCAATTCAGCGTGGATGTCGGACAGCAACGGGATAGTAAAAAGGGCTACCTGGCGCTGGGATTGTTCGATTACGAATCGCTGATAGGAGTCGAACTCCCCTTCGATAAAACCGATTGGATTATCACCCGTGAAAGCGCCCCCAACCATTCCATGGCGCTGGTGGGTGTGGATGTAGTCGATGGCAAGCCTATGAAGTGGAAGGTGGAGAATAGCTGGGGCTCCGACCGGGGCGACGGGGGCTTCTTCGCGATGACCGACGAGTGGTTCACGAATTTCGGCTTCTCCATTGTCATCGACAAAAAATACCTGGACGAAGATGTGTTGAAAATGCTGGATACTAAACCGGTCAAACTACCCTTCTGGGACCCGCTGGCAAGGTCGGTATCCATCGACGGCTATGAATATTAGAGTCGGCAGGCCTGCAAGTCAACAGGTCAAGGATAGCATTATAAGGCGGGCTTTGATTTATAAAAATTAAATTATGGAACTATATTCCCGGAGTTAGTCCGTATTCCTAAAAGCATCGCGCACCATATCGTCATTCCGGCGCAGCCGGAATCCCTCCGAAAAAGAAGGATCAGCCGTACGGCTGATGACGTTTGCGCTTCAAACGACAAAGTGTTACTCATGCATTAAAGCCGCTTTTGTTATAGATTATCAACGATTAACATTCGGAGGACTTCACAGTTGTCTGATTATTACAATACCAGGTCTTATGACCAGTTCTACGAGAATCTGCAAAGCTGTCTGAACGGCAAGAACATCCGTGAGATGCGACTAAACGAAATCCGCCCCCTCGCGCAAAAAACCGGCAAACGGTCGGTATTCGGCTCCTATGGATGGCGGAGCGCGGTTTCCAGTCGTTTGGGGGCGAAAACGGTTTACCTCGGTTCGCCCTCGGTCAGGCTGCCGCAATTGACTGATTTACATAGAATTATATTGACCAACCACGAAGAAGAGTTGCACAAAGTCCTGCACTTAATGAGGACTCTGCCCTTTGTGAAGATTCGGCGCCGGATGGGGAACAACGATGAGTATAATCCGGTGTGCGAACTCTATATATCCATCGCCGACCCCAAAAATTACCGCCTTGCGTATATGTGGGGAAACACCATGGCGGAGGTGGATAAGCGGAAGCCGGGACCGGAATTCATTATGATTCACATCCCGGAGGAGCATTCCATTCGCCAGCAGGTGCTGGCACTGCCGGAGCATAACCTGAATGTCTGTCTGGGTTCAGACTATATGGGGGAGGATAAAAAGGGATTTCTGCGGCAGGCGATGTGGTACGCCGATGAACACGGTATGCTGGGACTCCACGCCGGAACCAAAATTGTCCGGGTCAAGGACGCTAAGGATAATAAACTCAAGACCTACGGCGTTTTTATGTTCGGGCTGACCGCCACCGGCAAATCGACCTGGTCCTGCCATCAACTCGGATTGGAGGGGCGGAAAAAGGAGGAAACGCGTGCGCTGCAGGATGACATCGTATTCCTGCGGCCGGACGGCAGCTCCTACGGTTCGGAGGTGGGCTTTTTCGTGAAGACGGACGTGGATAAATACCTTCAGGAGGCGATGTACAACGCGCTCATCGACAAGAGCGCCCTCTACGAGAATGTGATGATAGACGCTCAAGGACAGCCCGACTTCCTGGACGAGAACCTTTGCGCCAACGGCCGGGCGGTGATACATCCGGACAAGCTGAAGGTGAAGAGCGAAGGGAGAATGGTGGGCATTATGGCTAACTCCATCAATATGCCCAATCTGGACGAGTTGGACGGGGTGGTTTTCGCCTTCATTACGCGCCGGAATACGATTATGCCCTTCGCGCAGCGTTTGACCCCGGAGCAAGGGGTGCTGGCGTATCTGTGGGGGGAATCGACTCACAGTTTCGCCACCCGCCCGGAGAAAGCGGGGGATTCGGTGCGGATTGTAGGGACCGACGATTTCATCATCGGTTCGCGGGCGCGTAAGGTCAATCGATTCCGCAACATCGTGTTCAATATGCTGGAGAAATATCCGGGGAAGGTTCACTTCTTCCAGTACAACACTGGCGGCGTAGGTGAAATCATCGAGGTCAAGGACGGTCGGAAGAATCTGATTCGCAAGGTGCAGCGGGTCCCCATCAACCTGATGGCGGCGCTGCAACGGGGGGATTTGCGCCGTTCCAACGAATACGCGATGGGGGTAGTGGGCACGGAATACCCGGTTAAGTGCGAGGATTTCAATCTGGACCAATACGAAGCGAAGAACCTTTACAGCCAGGAGCAAATCGACCATTACATTCAGGATCTGGTCGAGGGCCGTCGTAAATTCACGGAGGAGATAAATTCCGAGGGGTTGAACCCGGAAATCAAGCGCTGGGCGGAGGATTCCTTCAAAATCGCTCCCAAACGGAAGGACCGGGTCTCGGTCCCGGCCGACATTCCATCCGAAGCTATGGAAGATAAGGAATCCAAGAAGGATTTGGACGAGTGGCCGGCGGAATTCGAAATCACCATCCCTGACAAAATGAAGCTGAGACCTCCGCGGATGGTTAGTTCGCGGTTTAAGTGATTATTCCGATAGAAATGATGGGGGCGGGGTGATTAACCCGGGACCGCCGCTCCCCCGGTTTTTAAAAGCCCCCTCTCAGGTAATATGCAAAATTGCTGCACATTTGTCAAGTTTTTGGTGAAAAAAGTCGATTTATACTTAGGGGCTTATACTTGAAGGCCCGGGCGATTTTGCGGTAATAGCGTTTAAAGCCGCTATAATCTCCCCTGCCCGCCTTTTAAAAAGGGGGGAAACAGAAGGAGGATTCCGAGTAAAAGCTGGAAGAAGGATTCCGGCTGCGCCGGAATGACTTGTAAATTGGTGGGTTAAGAACCCACCCTACGAAAACGTTTATTTAAGTTATTATTAATACTGAATATGCTTTAGACTACGGAGAGTCGACAGCAGATATGTCTGTATTCCCACGCGGGAGCGTGGGAACGAGAAATCCGCCGTTCAATGCCGCCGGGTGCGGGGACCCGGCGGGCACGAAAACGTGTTGACCTGCAAACTTGCAGACTTTTCTCAGATATGTGTAATCACTGATATTTCTTAATACCTACAACAATAACAATAACATAAGACACAACGATGCCGACATACGAGTACAGGTGCAGCAGATGCCATTATCAGTTCGAGGCTTTCCAGAGTATTCTATCGGAACCGATAAAGATATGCCCCCGCTGCAAAGGGCGGGTTGAACGATTGATTTCCGGGGGCGCGGGATTGATTTTCAAGGGCAGCGGTTTCTACGAGACGGATTATAAGCGTAAATCGGACGGCAACGGCCGGAAACACTACAAACCCACCGAAACCGTGCCGCAGAAAACAGTAAAATCCGACACATCCAGCGAGAAATAGGGCCCTGATGGCTTCACCCAAGAACCCGGTGATAAAGGAATTAAAGCGTAAATTAGGCGAAGGAAAGGTGGAATGTTCCCCGGAAGCGGCTATAGTTTACGCTGCAGATGTCTGGCGGGAGCGCGGTCTTCCGATGGCGGTTGTATTCGCAGCGGACGCTGCCGATGTATCCCATACAGTTAAGACCGCTTCGAAGTTTGGGATACCGATTGCGGTTCGGGGCGCGGGGACTGGTATGTCCGGTGGAGCGGTTCCTCAGCGGGGGGGTATTGCGCTTTCCTTCGAGCGGATGAAGCGGATATTATCAATCGACGGGGAGCGACGGGTAGCTGTAGTTGAGCCCGGAGTGATTACCTCTAAATTACAGGACGAGACAGCGAAGCTGGGGCTTTTTTACCCGCCGGATCCATCGAGTTATAAGGTCTGCACCATCGGGGGGAATATTGCTGAAAACGCCGGCGGTTTACACTGTCTAAAATACGGGGTGACCTCGGATTATGTTTTAGGGATTGAATTCGTAAGTATGGAGGGTGAAGCGCAGCGCGCTGGCTGGCTGGACGATTACCGTTCTCCTTTGGATTTGACTCCTTTAATGTGCGGTAGCGAAGGGACTTTAGGTATCATAGTCAAGGCGGCGCTGAGGTTGATTCAAGCGCCGCTTTCTCATTTGACTCTGCTGGTGGAGTTCGGCGCGGCGGTCGATGCAGCGAAAGCGGTGACGGCGATATTGAATTCAGGGCACACTCCTTCGATAATGGAGTTCATCGACCGGACTACACTTCAGGCAATCACCAGTTATGTTGAACTTGATGTGTCCGAAGCAACTAACGCAGCGCTGTTGATAGAATATGACGAATCCGATGATTTGAACCGGATTCTGGGGGAGAGGACTGAGGAATTATGCCGTGATTTCGGAGCGATGCGGGTAAAGATCGGTGAAGCGGAGGCGGAACGGGAGAACCTGTGGAAGCTGCGGCGTTCAATCTCTCCTTCGCTTACCCGGCTGGCGAGCGGCAAAATCAACGAGGATGTGTCGGTTCCTCGAGGCAGGATCGCGGATTTGGTGGCTTTCGCCGAGGAACTTTCCGAGGAAATCGGGGTGACGATGCCGGTTTACGGACATTCCGGGGACGGCAATCTTCATGTCAATTTCATTTTCGACCGTAACGACCCGGTTCAGGAGGCTCGTGCGCTTGGGGGAGTGGAACGTGTTTTAAAGGAGGTTGTGCGTTTGGAGGGCACGATTTCCGGTGAGCATGGCATAGGTTTGGCGAAGCGTAAGTATCTCCCACTTCAGCTTTCGGCCGAAAGCATCGCATTTCAGCGGAGGATTAAGTCTGTTTTCGACCCTAAGAATCTTCTCAATCCGGGAAAAATCTTTCCTGAGGAGGGATAATCCAGTGAGAGTTTCAGAGGACTCATTTTTCGGGCTCAGTCGGTTTTCATTTCCACTGGCTGTCAAGATGGTGGTTTTTCTTTCGGTCTGCTTATTACTGCTCAATTCCTGTTTGATGCACGAGTATAAAATCACGGCGCTTGAGGATGGAAGAGTCAGTTACGAATACACTGCCAGCGGCGACAGCGCCGACCTTTACGACGGGCTGAATTCTCTGCCCGACACGGTAATGTGGGAGGTTGAGGAGGGTACTGACATCGACACTTCCGGCGACAGCCCCGACACCAGCTACTTTTACCGGGCTTGGCGTCATTTCCGTCCGAGCAAGCGGCGCCCTCTTCCGGAAAGTTTCGGAGTCGATTATGTGGATTACGCCCAGCTCGACCTGCGCCATCCTTTAAAGGCTCAGCGTCAGGAGCTGTTTTTTATGGTGAATTACATTCTCGATTTTCGATTTGAGAGCCGGCGTAAGGCTGAGCTTTACGGCGATCCCTTCGATTATATTCCGGAGGAAGTCCGGGCGTTGGAAGAAGCCGAATCCCTGGACGATTCCACCAAAGAGAGGCTTGAGGGGGAATTCCGCGACGGCTACGTCCGCTGGGGAATCCAAGTCTTCCAATCCCGTTTCCTCAGTTCGGTGCGTAAATCTCTGGAGATGCACCCTGAGATTGAAATATCAGTGGAGACGCTGTCTTCCGCCGAAGCCGCTTTGGTGGAATTTTTACACATAGCGATGGACAATGTCCGGGTGGAGGAGGCAGAGGATGTTTGCGACCTTTGGAACACGGTTCAGGACAGCGGTTACGGTATAATCGAGGAGCAGTTGAATTTTCTGGGTGACACCACTTTCTTTCTGGATATGCGCAGTGTGGGTCGGATGCTGGCTCGGGAGTACGATATAACCAAGGACCTGGGCGACGACGGTTTTAAGGTTGAAGTATCGCTTCCGGGTGTGATTCGCAGTTCCAATGCCGATTCAATGGTTGTTGACAGCACCGGCACAGGGGAAGTGAGGCGATGGCTGGTTTGGGAATTCAACGGGGAGACTTTGGCGGATTCAACTGTGACTTTGGCTGCGATTTCCACGATTTACCGTCCATTTAGGATTGGCGGCGCGGCTGTGATTCTGGTGATAGTATTGGGATGGATTATTTACAGGATGGTTCGGAAGCAAAAAAGTTACAAGTAACAAGTATCAAGTGTTAAGTAACAAGTCCGCGCTCGAAGACCGCGCCGCTCTCCGGGTTCCCGTTTTACGCCGTACGGCGCACTGGCCGCGGGAATGACAGATTCGGGGCATTCTCGGACAAATTGCGGGGAGTCTGCGGCACGAGGTTTTTCAATGGTTAGCTGTCGAGTGCGGAGACTCGACAGCACGGTAGTATCCGCAGCGCTAAAGGCATAACATAACGCATATTGCAGAGCTGAATCTCATACCGCCGGGTGCGGGGACCCGGCGGGCACATTATCAAGTCCTCGCTTGCAGCCCACGCTCCGGATTCCCGCCTGCGCGGGAATGACAGATTCGGGGCATTCTCGAACAGTCTGCAGCACAACAGGTCAATATTTACATAATGATTATATTATATGATTGAAGTCAGTGCGTTATTGGAGACGGCTAAGGGGGCGGCTCTGGTTGGAGGGGAGGTTTTACTCCGGCATTACAGGAAGGGCGGAATTGGCAAGGTTGAGCATAAATCGGAAAAGGACTATGTGACCGAAGTGGATTTGGAGTCTCAGAGGGCGATTGTCAGCTATGTATTGGAGCGTTTCCCGAGTCACGGGATATTAGCAGAGGAGCGGGGCGGAGGGATTTCCGGGGAGGATTACCGCTGGATAATCGACCCTTTGGACGGGACGACGAATTTCATTCACAGCTTTCCGGTTTTCGCGGTTTCGGTGGCGGTGGAGCGGATGGCTTCCGGGGTGGAGGGTTTCGGTGAGATTGAGGCGGGGGCGGTGCTGAATCCTGTGTCGGGGGAGCTATCCTATGCGGGGCGGGGTTTGGGAGCGTTTCGCAACGGGGAGAGTATCAGCGTCAGCCATCGCGTGGAATTCAGCGACTGCCTATTAGCAACGGGATTTCCTTTTCGGGAGAAGGATTATCTGGGGGACTTTCTGGAGTTATTTTCGCGGCTGTTTCACGCGGTCAGCGGGATTCGTCGGGCGGGGGCGGCGGCGCTTGATTTATGCTGGACGGCGTCGGGGGCGCTGGACGGTTTTTGGGAAAAGGGGCTCTCGCCCTGGGATATGGCGGCGGGGAGTTTGATTGTCCGGGAAGCCGGGGGGATAGTCAGCGGATTTGGGGGGGAGCCCGATTATCTGGAGACGGGTAATATAGTGGCTGCGACTCCGGAGATTCAGGGGAAGATACTGGAGGCGTTGGGTTGATAAATCCTCATTCGAGGGTCTCTTTCGCTGCATCGCATAACTTAGGATGAAAACGCTATCGGTCGCTCGTCTGCATTCCCACGCGGGAGCGTGGGAACGAGGTAAAATGTCAGGTCTCCGCTGCGCTAAAGACCTGACATAACGCGGTATAATTTACCGATTGTTTCACTTCGTTGGCAATGACAGATGGTGGTGAGTTGAAACCCACCCTACAAATCGTTGGCAATGACAATCCATTATGCATTCCCACGCCGGAGCGTGGAACGAGTTAAAAGGAGGATTAGATTATGCGTTTTGCTCAAGGTTTTATCTGGATAGTTTTATTCTCAGTTTCAACAATTTGCCTGGGGGAGGAGATGAAGAAATCCACATTTAAGCTTCCTGCGCCGGTTACGAAGGGTGAAGTATCTCTGGAGGAGGCTTTAAGCCAGCGTCGTTCGGTTCGGAGCTACAGCGAAGAGGCTTTGACGCTTCAGCAGTTTTCTCAGCTTTTTTGGGCGGCGCAGGGATTGACTAAGAAGGATTTTTACCGGATAGCGCCTTCAGCGGGGGCGCTTTATCCGCTGGAGCTTTTCGCGGTGGCGGAGCAGGTGGAGGGTTTGGCGCCTGGGCTTTACCGCTATATCCCCAAGGGTCACAAAATCAAGCTGGTAAAGGAGGGTAAGCTGCTGGATGATTTAGCGGGAGCGGCTTTGGGTCAGAGCGCAATTCATAAATGCGCGGCGGCTTTTGTAGTGACCGGGGTGGTTTCCCGGACGGCGAAAAAGTATGGGGAGCGGGCGGAGCAGTATGTGCTTATCGAGGTAGGGCACGCGGCGCAGAATTTACTATTGCAAGCGGCGGCGTTGGGGCTGGGGGCGGTTCCGATGGGGGCTTTTTACGAGAAGAAGGTGCAGAAAGCTTTGGGGATCAAGGAGGAGCCGTATTATATTATTCCGGTGGGAGTTAAATGAGCGGCGGTTCGAAGCTAATTCAAAACAAGTATAACTACGGAGGAGCGTATGGCGGATTACGCCAGGACTTTGATCTATATCGGGGGAGCTTATCACCTGGCTTTTTTCATATTCCATGCCTTTTTCTGGAAGATTTTTCGGTGGAAAGCTGACCTCAGAAGTTTATCGCTTATCAATCGTCAGGTGATGCAGATACTGAATCTTTGCCTGATGTACTATTTCCTGATAATGGGATTCCTCTCCTTTATCCAGGTGGAAGGATTATTGACGACCTGGCTGGGAAAAATGCTTCTGTTCTTCATCGCGCTTTTCTGGTTTTTCCGGGCGGTGCTGCAAATCATCTTTTTCCCGATTACCAAAGTGCGGTCGCTGGTTTTGACCGTTATCTTCGTGCTGGGAGGGGTGATTTATCTGATTCTGTGCATTAGTTAGGTCATATTTGCATTTTCACGGGGGAGCGTGGGAAGGAGGGAAAAATTATGTCTGGTCTCCGCTACGCTAAAGACCTGACATAACGCAACACTAACGGGTGCGGGGACCTGGCAGCTCAGTAAGTTTATGGTTGCCGGTTTCCGGTTACCTGTTGCCGGTTGTCGGCTTTGAATAAGCCGACCTACAATTGAGAGCGCAGGTGTTGTGCCGCAGAGTGCGGGGACTCTGCGGCACGAAAGACACTCCTGAATAACACAAGTCGATTTTTGATTTATCTTTATGAATTCCTTATATTATTCTTATGGATGTATTGAAGGGAAGATACTTCATCGAGACATACGGCTGTGAGATGAACGATTACGATTCCGCGCTGGTGGAGCATCTGCTTCAATTGCGCGGAATGACTCCTGCAAGCGACAGGAAGACGGCTGATTTTTTACTTATCAACACCTGCAGTGTTCGGCGTCATGCGGAACAGCGGGTATTTTCACTTCTATCGCAATACAAGGCGCTTAAGCGTTCCAATCCGGGGCTGCGAATCATACTGATGGGATGTATGGGGAGCCGGTTTGGGGAAAGGCTGCTGGAGGAATTTCCGCATCTTGATTTGGTGGTGGGTCCTGACGGATACCGTAAACTACCGGAACTTTTAGTATCTGATGAATTCACTCGAAGGGTGTGGATGGGGGACAATCCCGTCGAAACCTACGAGAATCTGCTTCCAGTCTGTTCCGGCGTGAGCGCAGGGGTAGCGATAGCGCGGGGCTGTGACAACTACTGTTCTTACTGCATTGTTCCTTATGTCCGCGGCGGGGAGAGGTCTCGCCCGGCTCAGAGCATTATCGCTGAAATCGAGTATTTGACGGCGGCCGGGGTAAAAGAGATTACCCTGCTGGGGCAAAACGTTAACTCTTACAATCATAATGACATAAACTTTCCAAAGTTACTCAGGGAAGTGGATAAGGTGGGGGGGGTAGAGCGCCTGCGTTTCCTGACTTCTCACCCCAAAGACCTTTCCGATGAACTACTGGAAGCGATGGCGGAGTGCGGCAGCGCCGCTCCGCATTTGCATCTGCCCTTCCAGGCGGGGAGCGACCGGATTTTGGGGCTGATGAAGCGAGGTTACAGCGGCGCTGAATACCTGGCGCTTACGGAAAAGGCTCGCCGCATCATTCCGGGAATTTCGCTCACTACCGACGTCATCGTCGGTTTCCCCTCGGAGAGGGATGAGGATTACCGTGCGACTTTAGATTTGATAGAGGCGGTCAGATTCGACGACGCTTTCACTTACCGTTATTCACCGCGGGAGGGGACTTCCGCCGCCGGGCTTACCGATGACGTGCCTGAGGCGGAGAAGATCGAGCGTTTGGAGGAAGTAATCACCTTCACGCGCAGGATTTCGCGGGAGAACCTGGAGGCTCAAATCGGCAGAAGTTTCACGGCGCTGGTGGAGCGCGCGAGTAAGAAGGATTCGGATTACTGGATGGGGCGCACCGAATACAACCGGATAGCCATTTTCCCCCGAGGCGACTATTCGCCGGGGGACTTTGTCAGAGTATCGGTGAACTCGGTATCGGGATTCACTCTCAGGTGCAGTTCGAGAAAAGAAGCATTCAACATCACAATATAACCGGAGTTAACTATTATGTGGATTATCCGCTGGAGTTTGATAATCCTCGTCCTGCTTGCCATTCTGGGATTTTCCCTTCAGAATCAGGACCAGAAAGTGCAGATTCACATCGGGGGTTATATTACGCCAGAGATGCCGCTCTACTTTGCTCTCTATATCGCCTTTGCACTGGGCGTTTTGGTTTTCTTCCTGATATCCATTTACAATCTGTTCCAGTTGAAGACGGAAATCGGGCGTCATAAGCGTGAAAACCGCCGGCTTCGCGATGAACTCGACCGGCTTCGGAACCTATCGATAGAGGAGGAGGTTCCTACATTTCCGGAGGCCTCTTTAGAGAGCGAGGAAGAGGAAGACTGATATGAGTTGGGAAGCGATAGTCATATTGGCGGCGGGATTGTTCATCCTTGCTTCTGTGGGAACGCTTGTTTACACCAAGCGTCAGCGCTCCCGGCAGCAGCCTCCTTACACCCAGGCGCTTTCGCTTCTTCTCGCGGGCGAAAAGCGCAAGGCTTTGGACAAACTGCGGCAGGTTGTAAAGGAGGACACGGAGAACATCGAGGCTTACATTCTATATGGCGACATCCTGCGGGAGATGGATCAGGGCCAACTGGCGATTAAGGTTCACAAAGAACTTACAGTGCGGGAAAGACTCACCCCCGGTCTTAAGACCAAGCTGCTTCGTTCGCTGGTGCTTGACCATTTAGCGGGCGGCAGCCTTCGAGGAGCTATCCCCTTTATCAATGGTCTTCTTTCCATCGACAAGAACGATGTCTGGGCGCTGGGTAAGTGGTTGGAAATAGAAGAGACACTGGGTGATTGGAAGTCCGCTTTTGAAGTAGAGAAGCGAATTCAGTCAATCATTGGCGTTCACGACCGGGAGAAACTGGCGCTTTATCGGGTGATGGAGGGAAATGCGATCAAGTCTTCAGGTGGCAGGGAGCATGACGCCCGTCTGCGCTACCGCGCGGCTTTGAAACTGGATAACTCATTAGCGCCGGCATATCTGGAGCTTGCCGGGTCTTATATCCTGGAAAATCGGACAGAGGACGCGCTTTCGGAGTGGCGGAAGTTTTTTAAGAACAATCCCCTGCTGTCTTATCTTGCCTTCGACCAGATGGAGAAGGCGGTTTTTGAGCTTGGGAGATTCCAGGAGGTGGAATCGATTTACCGGGAACTGGTTCGGGACAATCCTAAGAATACTCGGGCGGTGGTGGCTCTGGCTCGTTTTTTAGACCGTAAGGGTGAAACTGCGGAGGCTATCGACATCTGCCGTGAAGGTTTGGACCGTTCCCCGGAATCGCTCTGGATAAGACGGAACCTTTTCCGTTTCCTGGCGGCTGACAAGCAGCACGCCGAGGCAGCCGGTCTCGGTCTTGAAATCCTGGATATGGTGATGGAGGAGCGGGAAGCTTATGTTTGCAAGGAATGCGGTTACATCGATTCTCAGCCTCAATGGCGCTGCCCCAGATGTAAACGGTGGCGTTCTTTCAGGTTATAGCCTCGGGGCAATGCGATGATTCGACGCTTCAACCCAATAGTGTTATTGTTATGGTTGTTTTTCACCGCCACTTTATGCTTCGCTGAACCCTCGGAGATTATCTCATTATTGCGCGCCGGGCGGATAGATGAACTCCGGGAATTGCGCGAATCGGGGGCAAGTAAGATTGAGAAGCAGTTTCTGGAAGCGTTGTTCGAGCAGGAGGGTGAACGGGCAGCAGGGCTTTTCGAATCTATCTGGAAGCAGTTTCCGGAGAATCCTCTGGGATGGGAATCGCTGAGCCGCCTCCAGGAGTATTACTACGCCCGGGGCGCTTACTTGAAGGCGGATTCGCTTTTACAGTTACTCAATAAACGTCCTCAGATTGAACTCACCTCTCCTTCACTCCCCGGTCAAATTGAGACATTTTGGGTTCAGGTCGGGGCTTTCTCCGATTTCATCAACGCTGCTAATCTGAATGTGCGATTGGAAGGGATGGGCTATTCCGTGGTGATTCGGGATAAAATTGTCAATAACAAAATGCTTTATTTGGTTCTTGTGGGCGGTTTCAAGGAGGAGTCCGGGGCTGATTCCGTCTCCGGAGCGATAGAGAAGAGACTACCTCTCAAAACTCGGGTGGTCAGGGAGGTTCAATGAGCCGCACTCCGATGATGCAGCAATATTCAGCCATCAAGGCTCAGTATGACGGCGCGGTTTTGTTCTTCCGGATGGGCGATTTTTTCGAGATGTTTTTTGAAGACGCCAAGATCGCCAGCGAAGCGCTGGGCTTGACCCTCACTTCCCGCAACCACGGCGGTTCCGGTAAGACACCTCTGGCGGGATTTCCTCATCATCAGTTGGAAAACTACAAAGCGAAGATGGTTCGCGCGGGTTACAAGGTTGCGGTTTGCGAGCAGGTTGAGGACCCTAAGAAGGCTCGGGGTTTGGTTAAGCGTGAGGTCATCGAGGTGGTGACTGCGGGCAGCTCGCTTTCGGAAAGCCTGCTGGAGGAGGATCGCAACAACTATTTAGCGGCTGCGGTTTTGGAGCGGGAGGTTCTGGGAATCGCTTTCACCGACGTTTCCACCGGCGAATTTTTCGTTTCTCAGGGCTCCGTTTCCGAGATGGGGGCGGAGCTTATGCATTTTTCTCCCGCCGAAATAATTCTTCCCGAAGCTACCGCGGATTCCCTTTCCGAATCGCTTGACCTCAATCGGGATACAGTTATATCCCCGGTGAACGACCTTTATTTTTCTCACTCTTACGCGGTGGACGCTCTTAAGACTCACTTCGGCGTCATTTCGCTTCGAGGGCTGGGGCTGGAGCATTTTCCGGCGGCGGCGCAATCAGCAGGGGCGGTTCTGACTTATTTGAAGGAGGAACTGAAGCGGGATTGTTCGCAGATTCGGCGGGTATTTCTGGCTCCTTCGAAGTCAGGGATGATGCTGGATCCGGCGACATTGCGCAATCTTGAATTATTCACCTCATTTTCCGGGCGCAAAGAAGCCACGCTCTATCATACGCTTGACCGGACTTTCACTTCGATGGGGGGGAGGCTACTGCGGCGGTGGATGGGCCGGCCTCTTTTGGAGGCGGCGGGGGCGGAGCGCCGGCTGGAGGCGGTGGACGCTTGCTTGAAGGAGCGGACGCTGCGCCGGGAATTGTCTTCCCGGTTAAGGAAGCTGTGCGACATCGAGCGGACTTTGTCCCGCCTGGCGGGAGGACGGGGCGGTCCGCGGGATGCGCTGGGACTATTCAGGACACTGGAGGCTCTTCCTGAAATCAAGGAGATATTGCACCGCGCGGAAGAGGCTTGTCTGCGGGAAATCGGCAAAGCAATCGATCCGCTGCCTCAGCTTACGGACCGGCTGCGGCGGGCTCTGGTGGAGGACCCGCCCTTCACTGCAGGAGACGGCGGAGTTTTTAGGGAGGGGTATAATGAGCGGCTGGACCAGCTGCGGCGGATATCGGGCAGCGGTAAGGAGTGGATTGTCGGGCGGCAGGAGGATGAACGTTCCCGCACCGGCATCCAGAACCTGAAAATCGGTTACAATAAGGTTTTCGGATATTACATCGAGGTCACCAAGGCTCAGATAGGCAAGGTTCCGCCGGAGTATATCCGCAAACAGACGCTGGTGAACGCGGAGCGTTACATAACGGAAGAATTGAAGGAGCACGAGGAGCAGGTGCTTCGCGCGGAGGAGGAGATTAAGGAACTGGAGGTCGAGCTTTTCAACGAACTGCGCTACACCATCGCAGGCTTCGCTGAAACGATTCAGCAGGACGCGGCTTCGCTGGCGGAATTGGATGTTTTCCTTGGTTTTGCCGAGGCTGCGGAGGAGTACGGTTACTGCCGGCCTGAGGTTTTCGAGGGGGATACGATAGAACTTTCGGAGAGCCGGCATCCGGTGGTGGAAAGGCTGCTGCCACCGGGGGAGAAGTTCATTGCCAACGATTTGAATATTGGCGGCGGGCTGCGGATAATGCTGATAACCGGGCCTAATATGGCGGGGAAATCGACTTACCTGAGGCAGGCGGCGTTGATAACATTGATGGCGCAGATTGGGAGTTTCGTCCCGGCTAAAAGCGCCAGGATTGGCATAGTGGACCGGATTTTTACGCGGGTGGGGGCGCAGGATAACCTGGCTGAAGGCGAAAGCACGTTTTTACTGGAGATGAATGAGGCGGCGAACATCATCAACCACGCCACCACTAAAAGCCTGATAGTGCTGGATGAAATCGGCCGGGGGACTTCGACTTTCGACGGTCTTTCCATCGCCTGGGCCCTCACCGAATACCTGCACGACAATCCGCGGCTGCGGTCGAAGACCTTGTTCGCCACCCATTACCACGAATTGACGGAACTGGAAAAGAAGCTGCCGGGGGTGAAGAACTTCAACATCCAGGTCAAGGAGTACGAGAACCGGGTGATTTTCCTGCGCAAAATCGCACCCGGAGGCTGCGACCGGAGTTACGGTATTCAGGTGGCGCGGATGGCAGGACTGCCGGAGAAGATGATAGAGCGGGCATTGGAGGTGTTGGCGGGGCTGGAAGGGGAGCAAATGCAGCGTCCGGGTTATGTATCGGGTCATACGATGGACCAGCTCAGCCTGTTTGCCGGAGTGAAGGACGAGTTAAAAGAGATGTTGAAGGGGATAAATCCTGACAGCCTTAGTCCCAGGGAAGCTTTGGATTTGATATATGAGTTGATTAGGAAGGCGTGATGGAAGGATCGTTTGAAAGCTAATACTCTTTAAGTAGAGGTGAATGTCAGGTCTCCGTTTCGCTAAGGACCTGACATAACGCACATATTATCGGTTGCCGGCAGGGGCGTTTAATTGAACGCCCTGATAATAGGGCGGTTCGCAAAGCGCTTCAACGAAGAAGGATTCCGGCTGCGCCGGAATGACTTGTAAATTGGTGGGTTAAGAACCCACCCTACGGGTTTCCGCCGGGTGCGGGGACCCGGCGGGCACATCATTTAAGAACCCAACCTGCGGATTTATAATAGACCTGACATTCTGCTAATACCATCTTCTATTCACCAACCACTATTCCCCATTCACCAATCACTATTTACATCCGGCGCAGGAGGTTTTAGCGCATCCGGCGCAGGCCGCTCCCCCTCCGGGCGCCGATGAAACAACTTTACCGCCGGGCGTCCTCATCCCGAAAAGTGAGAGCAGTTTTCCCAGTTCTTCCCCGCCGCATTGGGGGCATCGGAGATTTTTCAGGTCATCTTCGCAACGGATGAGTTCCTCGAATTCATGTTCACATTTTTGGCATCTATATTCGTAGAAGGGCATAGTATTAGGTCAATTTTTTCAGCTTTAAGGTTTGTGTATTTTAACTCCCCCCGCCGGTGAATGTTCCGCCAGTTTTTAATCAAACCGGACCGACTGCTGAAAGTTAACAGCACATATGCGATTATGCAGCAGAGTGCGGGGACTCTGCTGCACTTTAAGCTTTAATATTCCACTATAATAATGAAACAGTGTTTATAGCGATTTCCAAAAAGACTGTTCTGTGTTTTGTTAGGGGCGAACGGCCGTTCGCCCCTACATCAGCGACTATTTTCAAGAATCGTTAAACATTACGGTCTGAAGATGAATTGGGGGCGGGTGATTTCACCGGCTTTGGTTTTAAATACTCCCGGCTGTTCGAAGATTTCTTCATCAAGATAATAATAAGGGCTGATGAACTCCAGCCAGAATTCCGCAGGTTCATCGAGTATTATAGCGCTGAAGCGTTTTTCCTTTATTTCCCGTTTGATGTCTTCGGGAATCCTGCTCAGCGCTTCCTCCCCTGTCCTGCCGGTAATTTGCGACAGATGCGCCCAGGGGAAATGACTTTCTTTCCCGGCCAAATATTCATAATATCCGTGTTTGGGGATATAAACTTCACCATCAATCGAGGCAATCTTGTCTATCAAGCCTCGGCCCGCGCCGGTATCGGCTTCGGTGGGAACCATAGTCTGAGGCGGCACAATCAACAAGCAAAGCTGCGCTATCACCAAAACCTTGACTGCGACCGGTAACAGCCAGCCCAGCCTGTAATCATTCAGCTTGAAATACTGCAGAGTCCAGGCGGCTATAGCCGCCAGCGCCAATCCTGCGGGCATAAAGGCGTTTCCATATTCGGAACCGTTGATAAATCCAATATAGGATACGATTATGAGCCCTGCGCATAACATCATAAACAGCAGGGCTTGCTTATTAAATTCCCGTTTAATTTTTCTCGCCAGGAGATAGAATGCCGGTATACTCATCAGGCATAACGGCAGAAATCTTCCGGGACATTCCGTCAACCAAAAAGTGATGATATGTCCCGGTTCGAAGCGGGGTAAAGTGATGATAACTCTTAAAAACGGCAAGCCATTTTTAGCGTATAACAGACTAACTCCGGCGGCGCCCAGTAACATACAGGTCACGAGGTAAACATAGAAATTTCGGCGTTCCTGAACGAACCAGAATATTCCTAATAAGATTGATATCAGAAGATAGTATTGTGAGGTGAATACTGACAGAGTCACCGCTGCGGCGCTTAGAGCTGCTCTTTCCCAACCTCCTTTCGGGGAGATAATGAAATAAGCGCTTAAGGCGAGCAACAGGGCCAATGAATCTCGGTGCGCCAGATCGTAGCATCCTCCGGCGGCGGAGAAAGCGGCAAAATAGAGACCGAATCCGGCGAAAGCATAGAGGTCTTCGATTTCTAGGTTCCGGAGGAAACGGTATATAAGGAGACCAGTTCCGATGGAGGCGCAGAGCGAGATAATTCGGAGCGCAGCGAATCCCTCTCCGAACACACTCATTAAAGCCGCGCCCAAATAATAATAAAGCGGCGACGAGAGCGGCGAGGCCCATTCCAGGCCAGGATTGGTGTAAATGGGAAGACCATTCAGAATTCGGATTGCAGTCTGGATTACAGCGCCTTCAGTCCATTCCAACTCGAAAGGGTAGGCAAAGCGGTGGAATCCCACCCACAGTATCACCCCAAGATGCCAGGCTGAAAGGAGCAGGATGAGCCCTTTGAGGAACATCCGCTCACGGTACAGGTCCCGCTCTATCCAGTCTTTCCAATTGGTTTTAATCATTTTCGGCGGAGGTATATTATCTGTGCGTATTCCTCATCCATAGAGAGCACGGTTTCATCGAACATTACGACTACAGCGGGTTTCAACTGATGGAGTTTGATGCTCACGCCCGGGATGATTCCCATCGCCGCCAGCCGATCCGACTTGTCATGGTCGGTGGTGGAGATGAAGGCGACGACTCCCTCCTCGCCGGGCTCCATCCGGTTCAGCGAGGTTATCAGGGCAGGAATCTTGTCCTGTTTAAGTTCACAGCACCTTCCCCTTGGAATGGGGAGTCCGTGGGGGCAGGAGGCGGGATGCCCCAGGAGGGTGCAGATGCTGTCGGTCACATCCTCGTTGAGGATATGTTCCATTTTCCCGACGATTTCCTCGGAGCCGTCTTCGTCCGAGTAATCCAGGACATCGTGCAGCAGCCTCTCTGCCAATCGGTGGCGGCGGATGATGCTGAGAAATTCGCGCTTTCCTTTTTTCCGAAATTGGACTTTGTCGTCTTCAATTAAGATGTGATTACTATCCACCAACTCCTGCAGCCGGGGAAGGGTAATGTCATGCTCCTGCAGGTCCGGAATCCCAACTTCGCCCTGCTCCAGATGCAGTCCGATGATTTCGACCACTTCCTCGTGCCTCCTGCGCTCGCATTTATGCTCATGATGATTCATACATCATCCTTAATAATTAATAATAACATGTTAAGCGGGATTCATCCCCCCGCAGGATTATAGAACCAGCCGCAGGATTTGGTTGAGCACTCCGCCCACCAAGACGGCGTAAACGATGATGAACGCGCTCATCACCATTGCGGTTTTGAATCCGCGTTCTTTGATGATTACGAAGAAATTCGCCAGGCAGGGAATGAAGAGGACCATTACCGCTATGCCGACCGTAATCTGTATGTTGTCCAGCAGCCCCTTTTCCGCCAATTTGAAAAGCCCGGCGGCGCCGTAATCCCTGCGGAGGAAGCCGATGATGAATGCTTGAGTCGCCTGCTGGGGAAGGTTCAATATCCCGGTTATTACCGGGGAGGCCGCTTTTTCCAGCCCGGACAGCAGTTTAAGCTTGTCCAGCAGGAAGAGGATAAATGTGCCCAGGATGAAGAGCGGCACCGCTTCCCGCATAAACCATTTCACCCTAAAATAAGTCTTAATCAGGATATTTTTCAACTTTGGGATTCTAATGGGGGGGACTTCCGCGATTAAGGCAGCGGTTTTACCGCGAATCAGCTTTGAAGCTGCGTATCCCACCACCCAGAGCTGCGAGATGACGGTTAAGACCACCACCAGCAGCAGCCAGAAGGAAATCGAGGCCATCATCCCCAGCACCACTCCCAATTGAGCGGAACAGGGAATTCCCAGGGCGAGGAGCAGGGTGGCGATGGTTCGCTCCTTTTTGGTCTCCAGGATGCGGGTAGTGAAGGTCGCCATAGTGTCGCAGCCCAATCCCAGCACCAGGGGCAGGATAGCCCTGCCGTTGAGCCCGATTTTCTGGAACAATCGGTTGGACATCACGGTCAGGCGCGGGAGGTACCCCGAATCCTCAAGGATGCCGAAGAAAATGAAGAAGAGACTGACCACGGGAAACACAATTGCGATTGAGTAGGTGAGTCCGACCGTAATAGCGCCGTATTCTCCTACCAGCATTTCATAGAAGAATCCGCCGACTGTGGAGCCTTTCAGGAAAGCGAGGATTTGAATCGCCAGGGGATTGATGACGCCGTAGAAGTTTCCCGCGTCGTCTATTCCTCCGAAGATGTGGTTTTCAATATAGTCCACACAGGTTCCCGCGCCGAAAACTCCGACCAGTTCATAGAGGATAAACAGGGTGATGATGATAAAAGGGA
This sequence comes from uncultured bacterium, assembly GCA_964421875.1. Classification (GTDB taxonomy): domain Bacteria; phylum Electryoneota; class Tariuqbacteria; order Tariuqbacterales; family Tariuqbacteraceae; genus CAYQZD01. Next base: position 53,165 of record CAYQZD010000002.1, on the reverse strand, counting down.
TGCCATACCAACGGTGCATTGCGAGCAGCCCCAGCCGCTCTCTGAGGCGGCGGCGGGTGGTTTTTTTATGGGTGAGGAATTCCGGGGAGGTGTCTTCCACCTGATGAATCAGGCTGGAATGGATTTCATACCCCGGGGGATTGGGGAGTTTTTTTTGCAGCGACCGCACTTCGTCGCGCAGATAACTTCTAAATCCGTTGTCACTATCTTTGAGGAAGTCGGGGATTTTGCCTTCTCCGGCGACGACATTTAGCGCTACTCCCCGCGGGCGGAGATGACTTCCTTCGATTCGCTGAGCGATGCGAGTGACACTCCTCTCAATTTCAGGGGCGAACTTAGCCTGAAACTCCGAGAGATGCATATCCGTTATCGACTTTTTCAGTTTATCCAAGCCCCGGCCTTCGGTGGCCACCGTCGGAATGAATTCCACGCCAAAAATCTTAGTCAGTTCGGCGGGATTTATATTTACACCCCGCTCCAGGGCTTCATCGAAAATATTGAGGCACACGACTAAGGGCAGCCCCAGCTCAATCAACTGCATAGTGAGCAGCAGGCCGCGTTTGATGTTCTTAGCGTCGATAACGTGAATCACGCCGACTACGCCGGGATTGGTGATAATATTCAGCGTCACCTGCTCATCCTCGGAACGGGGAATCAGGCTGTTTATACCCGGGCTGTCGATCAGCTCATAGTTCTGGGAGCCGATACTCATACCGCCGCAGGCGATTTCCACCGAGGTTCCGGGATAGTTGGAGACATCGACGTATTTGCCGGTGAGGGCGCTGAAGATGACGCTTTTACCCACATTGGGGTGACCCACCAGCACTATGCGGGGCTTTCGTTCCCCCGTACTCAGACCTCTCCTCGCACGGCATCTGCGGCGGCGGCGTCGGCCCGGCGGTTCACCCAACTCGAATTGCAGATTCCGGTCTTCTTTATCAACAAGATTCATATCCAAGTTCTATTCCTCAGAATTCGGCATAGTGCATCTCACTCAGCATCAGTCCGCCTGGTCCAGCCATCGGCATTGGAGGCATCCTTGTTCGTCTCCATCAGTGAAGAGGGAACAATCGTGGAGGATTTTCAGCCAATCCGTGCCGCCTCGGGGACACTTTTCCAGGAATTTCAACAGCCTGAGAAGCGACTGCACCGTCTCCGCAGAGATTTGATGCTCCAGTTTGCAGGCGTCCTCCTCGGCGATTTCCTCGGATACTCCCAGCACGTTCACCAGCAGTTTTTTGATGGCTGCGTGATATTCGTCCAATTCCGAGGCCAGTTCTTCCCCGCTCCGGGTCAAGGTTACGGTTCCATAGTGCTTATGATTCACCAGTCCCATCTCCTTAAGCCGTTCCACTGCGCTGGAAGCTGTGGGAAGGGTGACGCCACGAGATTTGGCGATATCTTTGACCCGCGCCTCATGATTATCCGTGAGGAGTCCGCTTATGATTTCAATGTATTCTTCTACGACAGTATCGTAACGCATCGGTTCCGAACATGGCGGTTATAAAAAAGTTGGCTCTTCGCTAAATTGTATGGATATAATAAGAAAGGTTCCTCGCTGTTTTGTATGGGTAATTAGACAATAGTATGTTGCTAGAAATCCCCCCTGCCCCCCTTATTCTAAGGGGGGAAACCGGAAGTCCCCCTTTGGAAAAGGGGGATTTAGGGGGATTTGTTTTATAGATAATTAGGTGAATTTTTTTATTATAAGAACTTTACCCACACAGAACAGCGAGGAACCAAAAAGTTAGACGCATCTAATATAATTAATTATAGGGAATAATGCAAGTATTTTAAGCGGTATATCGGCTCAATTGTCTTCTCCTGTTGAATTTTGGTGAAAAATTTCTTAATTTTAGGTTCAATTATTGAACACATCACTTTATAGTATGCATTCCCACGCGGGAGGGTGGGAACAAGTCAAACGTCAGGTCTCCGTTTCGTTAAAGGCATAACTTAACACCAATCTGCAGGGCAAACTATTCGGAGCCGCCGGTGATGTCGCAGAGTGCGGGGACTCTGCGACACAGTGGTTCCCAGTTATTGGATGCCGGTAGGGGCGAACGGCCGTTCGCCCCTATGAAGAAGGATTCCGGCTGCGCCGGAATGACTTGTAAATTGGTGGGTTAAGAACCCACCCTACAATTTTTTTCTGACTTAAATACTTGAAGACTTACAGACTTGCAGACTTATTTTCAGGACAATTAATAATACACAGCAGGCGAATAATTGAAGCCAACAACATACAAATCCGCCGGCGTGGATATTGAACTCGCCGACAGGTTTCTGCAAAGGGCGAAGAAGAACATCTCCGGCACTTTCACTCCAGGAGTTTTAACCGGGATAGGCCATTTCGGCGCTTTCTTTCAGCCGGATTTTACGGGAATGAAGGAGCCGGTGCTGGTATCCTCCACCGACGGCGTGGGCACCAAGCTAAAGGTGGCGCAGATGGCGGGTATTCATCATACTATCGGGCAGGACCTGGTCAACCATTGTGTGAACGATATCCTTTGCACCGGAGCGGACCCGATGTACTTTATGGATTACCTGGCGATGAGTTCGATGGACGAGGAAGCAGCGTTGAAGGTGATTGAAGGATTATGCAGAGCGGCGGAGGAGAACGGAGTGGCGGTTATCGGAGGCGAAACCGCGGAGATGCCCGGGATTTATCAGCCGGGGGAATACGACCTTGCCGGCACCATTGTAGGTATGGTGGATCGTGGCGTGATTATCGACGGAAAGTGGATTTCAGCGGGCGACGTTTTAATCGGACTTCCCTCTAACGGACTTCATACTAACGGGTATTCTCTGGCGCGGAAAGTCTGTTTCGAAATCATGAAATTCAAGGTCGACGACAGAATCGAGGGTTTGGAGGGCGCAATCGGGGAGGAATTGCTTCGAGTTCACCGCTCTTACTTGAATGCTGTCCGACCCCTTCTGCAAAAGTACAATATCAAGGGATTGGCGCATATCACCGGCGGGGGAATTACGGGCAATACGAAGCGGATTATCCCCGTGGGAAGGGAGCTTAAAATCAACTGGAAGGCTTGGGATATCCCCTCGATTTTCCGGCTCATAGCGGAATGGGGTGGCGTTCCCCAAGAGGATATGCGCCGCACTTTCAATCTTGGTATTGGGATGGTGATAGTGGTGAACACTTCAGAGGTCGAGGCAGTGTCCGCAGAATTGGTCAATAACGGCGAATCGCCGGTGATTATAGGAGAGGTATTATGAATTCAGACCGTGATTTTAATATCCAGGAACCCATCGAGGTTGGGGTGGTGGGCGCGGGGAGTTGGGGGACTACATTAGCGCTTCTACTGCATGAAAACGGGCATCGTATTACGCTTTGGGAATACAGACCGGAAATAGCGGCGGAGATGCGGCGGCGGCGGGAGAATTTCGAATTCCTGCCCGGCGTGGAACTTCCGGTGGCTATGAACATCACTTCAGACCTTCCCCAAACGGTCTCACAAAAACAGATGGTATTGCTCGCCGTCCCTTCGCATCTGTTGAGAACCGCCATCAGGCAGGTTTCAGGGGAACTTGTGGGAGATGCGATGGCATTATCCGCCACCAAGGGGATAGAGACCGACAGCCTGCTGCAAATGTCGGAAGTCATTGCCGAGGAGTGGAAACTACCGCAGGAAAGAATCGGCGCGCTGTCGGGGCCTTCGCTTTCGCGGGAGGTTAACAAAGGGGTGCCCACAACCGTGGTCATCGCTTCGCAATCGCTGGCTAATGCGGAATGGGCTCAGCGTACGTTCGCTTCCCCGCTGTTCAGGGTTTACGCTTCGGACGATATTGTGGGTGTGGAATTGGGCGGAGCATTGAAGAACGTCATCGCCATTGCGGCCGGTATTTCCGACGGTCTGGGGTTCGGCGATAACGCTAAAGGAGCGCTGCTCACTCGGGGATTGTCGGAGATAGCCAGGCTGGGGGTGAAGATGGGCGGCAAGCCTCAGACTTTTATGGGATTGTCGGGGATGGGAGACTTAATCACCACCTGCGTCAGCGACCTTTCGCGAAATCATCATGTCGGTTACCAGATCGGGCAGGGTAAAAAACTGAAGGAGGTATTGAGTGGGATGTCGATGGTGGCGGAGGGGGTGAAAACCACTGAAGCCGTCCTGCGCCTTTCCCGAAAATACGAACTCCCGATGCCCATTGTGGAGGTGGTTTACCAGATTTTGTTTGAGGACAAGGACCCTCGTCAGGCAGTGGGAGAACTTATGATGCGGCGTTTGAAGGTCGAGGATTAGGGGCACTGCGGGGGGTTGTCTGCGTTTTCACATGGGTAGGGAGGGATGAGGTTATGTCAGGTCTCCGCTTCGCTAAAGACCTGACATAACGCGGAATCTGATATCTGTAGGGGCGGTTCGCGAACTGTCCCTTATGATTAAATCTCTCCCATCTCCGATTTACTCCGCATCGTAGTCTATCAAGGAGTGAACCGGATAATCTTGCAGTTTCTCCCTTCCTTTAAGGAAACTCAATTCAATCAGGAATCCGATTCCCACAATTTTCCCCCCTAATTTCTCCACCATCCTACAGGCCGCCGCCATAGTTCCCCCGGTCGCCAGCAGATCGTCTATCATCAGGACTTTAGAGTCAGCGCCGATGGCGTCGCGGTGCATTTCAATGGTATCGGTTCCGTATTCCAGTTCATAGGTTTCCGAGATGGTTTCCGCCGGAAGTTTTCCCGGTTTCCGCACCGGCACGAAAGATATTCCCATCTTATAAGCCATTGCCGCGCCAAAGATATAGCCTCGGGATTCCGGGCCTATTATCACATTCGCTCCCGAATCCGGAAAGAGCTCACAGAGCGCATCGATGGAATGTTTGAAGGCTTCTCCGTCCTTTAATAGTGTGGTGATGTCCCTAAAAATAATTCCCTTTTTGGGAAAATCGGGGACGGAACGGATATAGTTTTTCAGGTCGAGCATAAGGATAAGTCCGTTTCTTCGTAATTTTTCAGATTTCGAAAATTTTGAAATTACCGGGTGATATTGAATATTTTATATTTGCCTGAGGCTGTTTTCCATCGGATATCCACCGAATCCACCCTGCCGTATTTTGGTCCCTCCCTGATTACCTGGATGAAGTTCTCTATCACCTGCCTGTCGCCCTCGACGAAGATTTCCACATCTCCCCGCCACCGATTCCTGACCCATCCCACCAGACCGTGCTTATTCGCCAGATTAAGGGCGAACCAGCGGAATCCGACCCCCTGGACAATGCCGTCGACTAAAATATGAGCCGCAATCATCCTGTCACCTCCCCTGCTTCTCCCAATTCATTTTTTCGAGGTATTTTCTCAGTAATGAATCCCCCTGTAATTCCGAATACAATCGGGGGTGTTGTTCCACCGCCTTGGTAAGATACATTGAAACCGCTTCTTCATCGTTCTTCATTGCGTAAAAACGAGCTTTGGCTACCTTCACCTCCAAAAGTGAATCGCCGAAGGTGAATCCTCGGTGCAGAACAGCGGCGGCGCTGTCTATGTCGCCCATAACTATCAGGTTGTCGGCGAGGATAGCTAAGGCGCGGTCGCGGTCATAGGGCGAGTCGAAATATATCAATCCCTGCTGCGCCAGTTGCGGCGGCGCTTTTTCGATTTCAGAGTCTAACAACGCGAGGTATCGGTTAAGGTATAGATTGCCGGAATCCCGCTCGCCCATCCAAGTATAAGACCTTCCGATAAGGTAGAGGAAATCCGGGTCTGCGAACTTTTCCCATACTGCTTCAAACCTTGCGATAGCGGCGGCGTAGTCTCCCCTGCTCATACTGATTTCACCGCGGGTTTTTTCTGCTATGCGGTTGTCCACGTCGGAGGGTGTTTTATCCAAAATCTTTAACGCTGTTGAATACTGCCCCAAATCGAATAACCAGCGACCCTGCCGCTGGATAACATCCGGATCGCAGCCTGAGAGATAGGCAATACAGTTCGTGCTTAAGGGTGAAAGCCGGGGGAAGGTAATCGTTTGCAGATAGTATAGATTGGTGGCGAAAGTGTTCAATCCCAGCTTAGCGTCGGATATGGGACGAATCATTCCCACCAGGGCGACGATGATTGACCATACCACTGCGACCTTGAAGAGGGGACTTACAACCTTCTGCTTCAGCCTGCCGCCCAGGAAGACGATTCCATAGAACATTGCCGGGGTGATGGCGAGGAAAAACCTGTTTCCGTAAGCGCAGTCGCCGAAATTTTTCGTTCTCCAGATATAAAAAGCGGTTACGGCAAACAATGGTATAATCAGGAGCAAGGCTCTGTTCCGGTACTCGCGCTGACGCAGGGCGGCAATCAATCCCCATAAACCGAATAATAACAAAGGAGTGTAACTGAACCAACCCCGATGCCCTATAAGGGAATGGAAGCCGTACCAAATAATGTCAGAGATTTTCGTGTTCGCCACTACGCCTGAAAGGTTGGATTTGTCGAAAATCGCCCCCGAGTATGCGAACAGCTCGGGCCTGAGATTGACCGGTATTATTGAACCGGAAAAAGAGACATTGGCGATAACGTGCGCCGCTGCCGGAGGCGCAGCGCCCAGCAGAAACAACAACGCCCCTGAAACCGACCGGTTCACCGCTATCTGATATATCAGCAGTCCCGCACCGAAAGCGAATCCCGCGGGAGGGTCGGTCATCGCCGCAATCGACACCGCAAAACCTGCAATCAGCAGCCAGGCTTTCTGCCCGTGTTTGTAAATTACCACAAAGAAGGCGGCGAAAACCAGGAATCCGGAGAAGATATGGTTACTCAGAACAGAGCTATAAGCGATGTATAGGGTTCCGAAGAAAAACAGGAGCGCGCAGGCTATCGCCTCGCGGCTTCGCTCATACTCAATGAAATGCGCCTTCCCCAAAAGGGCGGCTGCTCCGGCGATGGCGGCTCCGGTGAAAAGCCAGGTCAAGAACCATACCACAAAATCTCTATAACGGGCGAAACTCAAACCGATTTTGTATAAGGGAAAATAGGAGACCGACATCATCATCGGCATCACCGGGGTCTGACAACCGTAGAAGCGTCCCTCGATGTAAACCTTGTCCACGGTGGCCAAACCGGGCGATTCGTCGATGCTGAAGGTTCCCCGCTCCACTAAGGACTCGGCAGTGGCCATCCGAGCCAGTTCCCCTCCGCGGGCAAAGTCATTTCCGAAATCGAAGAGGGCTCCAGTCACTCCGGTTATGATGAATAAAAGAAGTAAAATTAACCATACGGGATATTTTTGCGCCGTCTTCGCCATTTAGCAGGATACGATGATATAGTAATTTCAAGAAAAGAGCTGTTCCGCAATTTCACGGTTTCAGGAATGATATATACAGGCTCGCGAATTGGCGAGGCTGTTTTCAGGACAGGTTTAGAAGAGAAGAATTCACTGTGGAAGATATTTATAAAGCATCAAAGATGGTCTCTTTTCGCGACCATCCGTAAAAAAGAATGAAGATATATCTTTGCAAGGAGCGGTAAAGCTGTTTTCATAATACTATGACAACCAGCGTTCAACCTCGAGGGCTGCCATACAGCCGGAGCCGGCGGCGGTGATTGCTTGACGGAAGACCTTGTCCTGCACATCGCCGGCTGCGAAGACTCCCTCCACGCTGGTCTTAGCGCTGTCGGGCTGAGTGATGATATATCCCTCCTGGTCTAGGTCGAGCTGTCCTCGAAAGATGGAGGTATTGGGAACGTGGCCAATGGCTAAAAAGAGGCCGTTGAAGGGTTCGGTGGCAACCTCGCCGGTTTTCACATTACGGTATCTAACAGCTTGCAGGCCGATTTCCGGTTCTCCGACAATTTCTTCTACAATCGAATCCCAGATGAAGCTGATTTTGGGATTGTTAAAGGCCTTCTGCTGCATAAACTTGGAGGCGCGGAGCTGGTCCCGTCGATGGATGACCCTGACTTCGGTGGCGAAACGAGTGAGGTAGGTTGCTTCCTCCATCGCGCTGTCACCGCCGCCGACCACCATTACCTTTTTATCCTTGAAGAAGAAACCGTCGCAGGTTGCGCAGGCCGACACGCCATAACCTCTTAACTTCGCTTCCGAGGGCAGCCCCAGCCACCTGGCTGAAGCGCCGGTGCAGATGACGGCGGCTTCCGCTAAAACCTCGTTGTACTCGGCTTTAATGGTGAAGGGTCGCTGGGTAAAATCCACTTCTTTGACATGGTCGGCCACAATCTCAGTTCCGAACTTTAAAGCCTGCTGCCTCATCTTGTTCATCAATTCATGCCCCAGGATGCCTTCTTCAAAGCCCGGGAAATTTTCCACTTCGGTGGTGATGGTGATTTGCCCGCCGACCTGATATCCCTCGAACATCATCGGCTTCAGTTCAGCTCTGGAGGTATAAATCGCTGCGGTGTATCCCGCAGGTCCCGAACCCAATATTACGACTCGCCTTGAATCCATAGTAAAACCTACCATACAATGTTAGAGGACTGACATTGAAAGTCAGTTCAAATGTCGGGTTCGAGGACGAACCCGACTCCGTACATAAGTATAATTAATAAAGTGAAGTCGGGATAGTTTTCATGGAGATTATTTCTTTTCGACCGGAATTTTTACCTTAACCTTGGTTCCTGCTTCCACTTTGCTTTCAATCGAGATTTCCGCGCCGTAGCTTTCCAGTAATTCCTTGACAATGCTTAGACCGAGGCCATAGCCCGAGGGGATTTCAGGAGCGGAGACTTGGGCGGGAAGGGGTTTGGAGGAGAAACCCGGTTCGAAAAGCTTATCCATATTTTCTTGGGGAATCCCTACGCCGGTATCCGACACTTTTAGCAGGATTATTCCATCTTGATGACTGGTTGATATCACGACGGACTTTTTTTCGGAATTGAAGACGGCGTCTCGCGCATTTTGAAGAATGTGATGCAAGCACAGCGAGAAATGGAAATATGTGCCCATAATTTGCGGCACATCCTCCAACTTCAGACTGAACTCAACCTGGTGTTTGAAAAACAGATTATAATTGAGAAACTCGACCTCGCTCTGCACCAGTCTTTTGAGGTTAATCTCTTCCGGTTGAGTGTTGTTTTCCGCTTTGCCCTTGTCCGCAATTTCGTTGAGGGAATTAGATATTTTTTTAGCTTGACCGTCTATAGTGCCGAACACTTCAAGCTGCGGATTCTTCATCTTACCCAGTTGAGTATAACCTATTATCCCACCCAAGGGGCTATTGAGGTTATGCGCCAAACCCACTGCGATGGGGCCTAATGTCGGCAGGCGGTACACATCGCGTAGGACTCTGCGATAGAGTTCCCGCTCCTCCTCCAGTTTTTTAATTCTTCTTTCCAGACTCTTCCGGTCAGATTTAACCGCTTCGAGCAGCACCTCTTTCAGGGTGCTGAGATTGTCCACCGGTTTTTCCAGGTAGTATTGGACCTTGAGGTTCACCGCTTCCGCGGCTTCCGACAAAGTTCCCTCTCCGGAAACAATCACCGAGGGTAAATCCGGCTGATACTCGCGGCTTCTGCGTATCAATTCAATACCGGTCATCTTCGGCATCCTGATGTCAGTAACCAACAGGTCGAATTCTTCCTGCTTCAACACTTCAAGCGCATCCAATCCGTCGGAAGCTTCGGTAACATCCATTCCCTGCGCTTCCAGATAAGCCGAGAAGAGTTTAAGGATGGTTTGGTCGTCATCAACCAACAACACCTTGTAATTCATAACATTCTCCAGGCATGATGTGCCGTGATGTTAAACCTTACCCACAGCGAGCAGAAAAACACGAGCACAAATTCAGATAAATCCTCTCAGAAGGTCTTTATCGCGACCCTTCGGAATCCGCTGTACTGCGGAAAAACCTACGGTTTGCGCACTAACGCTACCGTTTTTTTCAAGGTAATAATTTGTATCAATCCTGACGGATTAACGATTGAATCCTTATTCGGGGGTTTAAATCGAGATTTTGTATTCAGAAGTGTGAAAACAAGGGCTCGCGAGGCAGCGCTGCCGTTTTTTCCTCGGGATGCGGTATGACAGTTGAGTTTAAGTATAGAGCCTTATTTCAGGGCTATTCGAGATTCCACACTCGATTTCAGAGTTTAAGCGTTCCTTTAGTCATAAGGGAATCAGCTTGCGGCTTCGCGGATGATACTCTTTCCGATAACCACACGTTGAATTTGATTGGTGCCTTCGTAAATCTGCGTGATTTTTGCGTCCCGCATAAACTTTTCAATGGGATAATCGCGCATATAGCCGTATCCTCCGAACAGTTGAACCGCGTCGGTGGAGACCTTCATCGCGGTGTCGGAAGCTACTAATTTAGCGATGGCGGCTCCCTTAGCTACGTTGGATTTACCGGCGTCGATCATTCTGGCTGAGGAATAGACCAGCGCTCTGGACGCTTCAATCTGAGCAGCCATATCCGCCAGCATCCACTGGATTCCCTGGAAGGAAGCGATTGTCCGCCCAAACTGCTCCCGCTGCATAGTGTATTCCACCGCCAGGTCGAAGGCGCCCTGCGCTATACCCAGGGCTTGAGCGGCTACGCCGGGACGGGATTTATCCAGGGTTTTCATCGCCACTATGAATCCCTGGCCTTCTTTACCCAGCCGATTTTCCACCGGCACTTTGCAGTCTTGGAAGATAAGTTCGGAGGTTGCGGAGGCTCGGATACCCATTTTGTCTTCTATTTTACCGTAACTGAATCCTTCGAATCCTTCTTCCACGATGAAGGCGGAGGCGCCTCTGGTGCCTTTTCCAGGGTCAGTAGAGGCAATTACAGTATAAATCTTGGCTTCGCTTCCGTTGGTGATGAAACACTTACTCCCATTGAGAATATAGTAGTCCCCGTCTCGAACCGCGGTGGTTCGGATAGCTCCGGCATCGGACCCGGCCAAGGGTTCGGTCAATCCAAAAGCGGCGATCATCTTTCCCGCCGCCAGGTCCGGCAGGTATTTTTTCTTCTGCTCATCGTTTCCGCTGATAATTATGGGGAAGGTTCCCAGAGCGGTGGCAGCTACAGCCAGGGCTATTCCGCCGCAAATGCGGGAGAGTTCTTCGGTTACCAAACAGAGTTCGAACACACCGCCTCCGGCGCCGCCGTAATCTTCGGGTATGTACAATTCGAAGAATCCCGCTTCAGCGAAGACTTTCACTATATCCCAGGGAAAAATCGCTTCACGGTCATATTTTTCGCGGACGGGTTTGACCTTTTCCAGCGCGATTCGGCGCGCTATCTTTTTCAGTTCCTCCTGTTCTTCGGTAAGCAAATAATCCATTTTTCTCCCAATCGTTTTAGATGAGGTTTTGTATCTTAAGAACCGTCACTAACGGTTTCCTCCCCAAATGTCTCCGGATATATTTATTTATAAAACTTCCCGCCCCTGTCAGGTTCATTCTCCGATTTTCACCCCCAACTCTTGAAGGGCGGCTTTAGCGGCTTGCTGTTCCGCTCGTTTCTTGCTGGTTCCCTCGCCTACACCGAGAACCCTGTTTTCAATCGAGGCTTCGATGCGGTATATTTTGTTGTGGTCCGGTCCCTCCTCGGAAATCACTCGATATTTGGGTTGAACCGAATGTTCAGATTGAGCGTACTCCAGCAGGATGCTCTTGTAATTGACATGATTTTCAGAGTGATAAATACTTTCAGTGTATCTCAGGAGATTTTTCCGGATAAATTTTTCCGAGGCTGATAATCCACCGTCGAGGAAAACCGCGCCCGCCAACGCTTCGAACACATCCTCCAGAATCGAGGGTTTCTCCCGGCCTCCGGAACGGTCCTCCCCTTCGCTCATAAAGATGTTATCACCAAGTTGCAGCGCCTGCGCTTGTTCGCTTAAAACCTCTCCGGAAACCACCAGCGATTTTAATTTGGTCAATTCACCTTCGCCAGCTTCGGGGAATTTTTTCATCAGGTATTTGGAGGTGACCAGAGTTATGACCGCATCGCCCAGGAACTCCAGCCTTTCATAGGAATCGGTGTGGTCGAAATTCTCCTGTGTGAGTACAGACCGATGCCTTAGCGCTTTAAGCGCCAGCGAGGGATTCTTGAAACGGTAGCCGATTTTCTTCTCCAAGCGGCGCAGGTTTTCCCGGTCCGGTCCGGAGATTTTTTTGAACAATTTCCGTTTCAGAGAAGGCATAATAACCATCATCGGCTAACGAGAGTACTTTGAGAACAGCAGACAGGCATTGTGCCCACCAAAACCGAAAGTGTTGCATAAAGCATGTTTAACCTTATAATCGACAGCCTGGTTGGGCACATAGTCGAGGTCGCAATCAGGGTCGGGATATTCATAGTTTACGGTGGGATGGATTTTATCATGGCAGACAGTCATCACTGTAGCCACCGACTCCGCCCCCCCGGAAGCTCCCAGCAGATGCCCAATCATCGACTTGGTGGAACTGATTTTCAGTTTGTAGGCGTGCTCTCCAAATAGGTTTTTAATAGCCTCGGTTTCGTTCTTGTCATTGAGCGGGGTTGAGGTTCCGTGCGCGTTGATGTAATCGATATCTGTGAGCTTGAGATGCGCCTCATCCACCGCCATTTTCATCGCTCGCACCGCTCCTTCTCCCCCGGGCGCGGGCGCGGTGATATGGTAGGCGTCGGCGGTGAAACCAACTCCCGCAAGTTCAGCGTAAATCCGCGCCCCTCTGGCTCTGGCGAACTCCTCGGATTCGAGGATGAGTAGTCCGCACCCCTCCCCGGTGACAAAACCATCCCTTTCGCGGTCGAAGGGTCTGCTGGCTCTTTCCGGCTCATCGTTTCTTGTAGAGAGGGCTTTCATTGAATTGAAGCCGGCGATACCGGGCTTGCAGATTGGCGATTCGGTCCCGCCGGTGATGATGGCGTCGGCTCGTCCCAGTCTGATGTGGTCCACAGCCACTCCAATGGCGTGGCTGGCGGTGGCGCAGGCGGAGACCGTGCCGAAGTTGGGTCCCTTCAGGCCATAGCGCATTGAGATGTGTCCAGCGGCGATATCGATTATCATAGTGGTGATGAAGAAGGGACTCACCCGGCGGGGCCCCTTTTCCTTAATCGTTATCACCTGGTCTTCGAAAACGTACATCCCCCCGATGCCGGATCCGATTATCACGCCCACCCGGTCTTTGTTTATCGAATTCAGATCCCATCCCGCGTCTTCAATCGCCATCTGGGCTGAAGCGATAGCGAATTGACTGAAGGGATCCATCCTTCGAGCTTCTTTGGGATTCAAAAAACTATCGGCATTGAATCCCTTCACTTCGGCGGCGATGGTGGTGGCGAATCCATCGGAATCGAACCTGGTTATGGGGCCCACTCCGCTTTTGCCGGCGAGCAGCCCATCCCAGTAGTCTTTCACATTGGTTCCCAGGGGAGTCACCACTCCCATCCCGGTCACGACCACCTTTTTTGGGTAGTCAGTCATTGAGTCTCACCCAATTTTGCTTTCGAGGTACTTTAGAGCTGCGCCGACAGTGGTGAGCTTTTCCGCCTCTTCATCGGGGATTTCAATCCCATATTCCTCCTCAAAGGCCATTATCAGCTCCACCGTATCGAGCGAATCGGCTCCCAAATCATCGATAAAAGACGCTTCGGGAACGACCTTAGCGGGATCAACACCAAGCTGATCCACGATGATTTCCTTGACCCTTTCTTCGTTGACCATAGTATTTTTCTCCAAGATTTTGTGGAATTCTATTTTTTTGTTTTTTTTACTGAGAATTAGTATTTTAGTGGGTCATAATCCACCCTGAAATTTCTATTCGATAGTATTCAATGTTTCGACACAGCCGATGGAATCGACCTGCACCTCCCGATCTATCCGTTTAAGCAGCCCGGTCAAAACCTTGCCCGGTCCGACTTCCAGGAACGCATTTGTCAGGGGAATCATACTCAATATAGATTGTTCCCAAAGAACCGGGGAAGTCAATTGCTTTTTCAGCATTTCTTTTATTTGCTCAGGTGAAGAAGCCGGCTCTGCGGCGGCGTTATGATAGACCGGGAAAACGGGAGGCGCAAACTCGGTATTATCTATCTCCTCGAAAAGTTCCTCGGAACCTGATTCCATCAGCGGAGAATGGAAGGCTCCGGAGACGTTTAGTTCCTTTACGATTTTCGCCCCTCTTTCCTTGGCCAGAGCCATCGCTTTTTTCACCGCCTCAATTTCGCCGGAGATGACCAACTGTCCCGGTGAATTGTAATTTGCGGGAAGCGCCACACCCTCGGTTTCGCGGCAGACTTCCTCGACTTTCCCGCCCTCGAGTCCAATCACCGCCGCCATAGTTCCGGGATTAAGCTCCCCCGCTCGAGCCATCAGTTCCCCCCTAAGTTTTACCAGCTTTAGTCCCTGTTCAAAAGTCAGCGCCTGCGCCGATACCAGCGCCGAGAACTCGCCCAGACTGTGACCTGCGGCAGCGACAGGAGTTATCCCCCGCTCTTTCAAGAGCATATCCACCGTGACACTCATCACAAAGATGGCGGGCTGGGTAATCCGGGTTTGAGTAAGCTCCTCCAGCGGTCCTTCGAAGGAGAGCCGCTTAAGGGGAAATCCTAAGAAAGTTTCCGCGGCGTCGTAAAGTTCGCGCACTCGGGAAAATTCCCGATAGAAATCCTGGCCCATCCCCACTTCCTGGGAAGCCTGACCGGGGAAAATGAAAGCGTATTTTTTCAATCTATTGAAAATTAACGGTTATTTGTATTGGCATTTAAGGTTAGGATACAAGTAGGAATATTGTCGGGATGGAGACCATCCCGACTCCACTGTTTTACTAATACTTATGTGTGGAGTCGGGTTCATCCTCGAACCCGACATCTGAACAAACCTTCATTGTCATTACAGTCATTTCTTAGAACTTCAAAACCGCGGCGCCCCAGGTCAATCCCCCTCCAAAAACAGCCATCAGCACATTCATCCCCGGGACTACCCGCCCCTCTCGTGCGGCTTGGTCAAGGGCGATGGGGATAGAAGCGGAGGAGGTGTTTCCGGTTTTGTCGATGTTGACCATAATCCTGTCGGTGGTGAATCCCAATCGTTTGGCAGTAGCGTCGATGATGCGTATATTCGCTTGATGAGGTATCATAATATCGATGTCGGCGGGTTTCAATCCCGCCTTTTCAATTGCTTCCAGGGATGACTCAGCCATCTCCCGCACCGCATGCTTGAAAACCTCCTGGCCGTTCATACGGAGGAAATGATATCCTTTGTCGATGGTTTCATGACTGGCGGGGTATTTGGTGCCTTCGCCGAGGTAATAGAGCAGATGGGTAAGGGAACCATCGGTATGCAGGGTGGAAGACAACAGTCCTCGCTTTCCGTCGGATTTTTCAAGCGCCACCGCCCCTGAGCCGTCTCCGAACAGGACACAGGTATTCCGGTCATTCCAGTCAGCGACTCGCGAGAGAATTTCGGTGCCAATGACCACAGCGTTGTTGAACATTCCAGTAGCAATCAGGGAATCCGCCACCGTCAGAGAATATAGGAAACCGGAGCAGGCCGCGGCTAAATCGAAGCCGACTCCTTTTGTGTTGCCGAGTTTTTTCTGGACGAAAACGGAGGCGGAAGGAAATTTCATATCGGGATTGATGGTTCCGGTGATAATAAGCTCGACCTCTGCCGGTTCGATGCCGGCTTTGTCGAGCGCCGCCAGCGCCGCTTTGGCGGAGATGTCGGAAGTGGTCTCATCGGGGGCGCAAATCCTCCGTTCCCTGATTCCGGTGCGGGTGACTATCCACTCATCGGAGGTATCGACCATCTTCTCCAAGTCGTAATTGGACAAAACCTTGTCCGGGACGTAATGGCCGGTGCCGACCACCATCGAATATGGTCTTTTATGCAAATTTCTCACAGGTTAATTCCTAATACGAGCCTCTCCGTTGTAACCTCACTCAACATAACTTGAAAAAAACCGTTGGTGATTAGTGAATCGGACAATTTTAATTTCACAGACTACCGACTGTCAACAACCAACTACCGATTGCCGACCGCCGACCACGGCCTCATTCCTCCGATTCTCTTTCCAAAAACCAGGTGAAGAAACGCCGCGGACTGCGATACACCTCAGTGCGCCTTCGCTCCCACCGTTTCTTCAGACTTCGAAAATACTTGTTCATTTCATAGAAACGCCGGATATCGGAAATCCGTTCGGCGATGAGGTCACCCAATTCTCTCTCCGCCATATCCACCGCCACCTGAATGGCGTTGGCGATTGCCAGCGGCGATGAAGCTCCGTGGCATACCACCGAGACTCCCTTCACCCCCAGAATCGGCACTCCGCCGAAATTATCCGGATTCAGGTTCTTTTTAACAAATTCAATCAGTCCCTGACAATCGAAACCGTTATCCGAGGCGCAGAGTTTCTCCATCATAAACCGAGGAAAAACTTCGCCAAACTTCAACAGCAGATTACCTACAAATCCGTCGCAGACCGCCACATCGACTTTTCCGGACAACAAATCGGAGCCTTCGATGTTGCCGGCGAAATTCAGATGACTCTCGGAAAAGAGCTGATGGGCGAAGAGGGAAATCTTATTCCCTTTCGTAGCCTCCTTCCCAATCGAAAGCAATCCCACTCTGGGATTTTTCAGACCAAAGCAGGATTCCATCAAAATTGCCCCCATTATTCCGAATTGGAAGAGATGGGTTCCCCGGCAATCGGGATTGGCTCCCACATCCAGCATCAGGCAGGGCGATTTCAATGTAGGGAGAAACGACCCGATAACCGGCCTCAACACCCCCTCAATCCGGCCCAGCTTCCAAGCCGAAGCGGCCATCTGGGCGCCGGTGTTCCCGGCGCTGACTACCGCGTCCACAACTCCCTTTTTGTGAAGGGAGAGCGCGACGGCTATGGATGAATTCTTCTTTTGCCGCAGCGCGGAGGTGGGCGGGTCGAGCATCGACACCACCTGAGGCGCGTGAACCGGATGCGCCCTGCTTTGCGGGAAATCAAACCGCTTCATCTCCGCTTCAATCAAGTCCCGCTGACCAACCAGAAACAGTTCCAGGTCCGGATGGCTTTGCAGCGCCATCCGAGCGCCCTGGAGGGGATTTCCCGGCGCATAGTCTCCTCCCATAATGTCCACAGCGATTTTCACAGGAGTATCCCCGCGCTGATTACCTATCGGGATTAAGTTATTAACTCTCTTTGGGAATGAAAACGGAACGCTTGTTATAGTATCCGCAGCTGGGGCAGGCCCGGTGCGGCAATACCACTGCTCCGCAGTTTGAACACTTGGATAATGAGGGTTCGGTTAACGCGTTATGGGAGCGTCTTTTATTCTTTCTCGCTTTACTTGTACGTCTCTTAGGTACAGCCATTATTTCTCCGTTCCATAAGATATAATCAATTATCGATAATTCTTCAATTGCACAATCGTAAGGCGTTCTTGTTGTTTCAACTAAGGCCTGAAATAAAATCATCAAACCGAAGTAAGGATTAGAACTCGCCAAACTTGAGCGTCAGCACTCCGCTGACGCCTGCAAGGTCCGATTCGGAAATTCCATGAACCGTTTTGAAACCGCTGACATACCTGTAACTTGCGCCGATATTGATACGGAAGAACTCGACGATGTTTATTTCCAGGGCTGCGGCCGGTTCCATCACGAATACCGCGTCGTCGTTGGCGGTCTGATCAACGTCTCCATGCCGGTTGATAGTAATCCCTCCGGCGCCGAAAAGGGACATCACCGAGAAATGAACCATCTGGTCGGACTTAATGATGAATTCCAATTCCATTCCGCCGTAGCCCATTTCTATATAGTAAGTTTCCCCCGCTTCCTTGAAGGCTTCGACATCGCTCACCAGTCCACAGCCGCCGCCTCCGAGGATGAAGCGATGGTTGATAATCCAGCCGCCCCGGCCGCCCATCCAGACTCCGGTTTCCCCATTGATACCGCCGATTCTCAGAACCGGGCCTCCGAATCCGCCGCTCTCGATTTCTCCGGTGATGAGAGTCTGCTCGCCGGCGTGGGCGGGAAAAGTCAATGCCAAAGCAATGACAAAAATGAACGC
This sequence comes from uncultured bacterium, assembly GCA_964421875.1. Classification (GTDB taxonomy): domain Bacteria; phylum Electryoneota; class Tariuqbacteria; order Tariuqbacterales; family Tariuqbacteraceae; genus CAYQZD01. The sequence continues at coordinate 35,220 of CAYQZD010000002.1, read as the reverse complement.
GTTTCTCAACATTTATAACTCCTCCGTTTGTTCTGAAGATAATGGCAGCGTATATATACGCGAGCCGTGAATTTTCATTATTAGTTGTGCGAGGTCGCGAAGAGAATCCATCGAATGATGGATTAATCGGTCTTTAACTGCTCTCTGAGTTTAGCTAATTTTTCCCACCTAGGGTCTATTTTCTCCCGGGCGCAGGAGCATTCTTCTAAGTTCAAATCCGCTCCGCATTGCGGGCACAGCCCTCTGCAATCCTCGCTGCAGAGGATTTTCTGGGGGATAGCCAGCATCAGATCGTCGTGCACGTCGCCGCCGATGTTCACCTGAGGCCGGTCGGGATGGAAGTATTTCACTTCGTCCTGGCCGGAGAGGCTGCCTTCACCTTCAGGTATAAAATACATCAGGTGTTTAACCTCGAGCGGCATTTCAAAGTCCGCGGCGCAGCGGTCGCAGATTTGTCTGGTCACGGTCTTAAGCAAGAAATCGGCCTTAATCAAACCGCCGATCTCTTCCAGAATGAGCTTCACTTCCACCGGACGAGCAAAGACCTTGACCGGCAGTTCCAATTCTTCGGGAACGCCGGCAATGACAATTTCGTTGGGCCCCTTTCTGAGGTCGTGGAGTTTTATTATCATAGACCATCGGAGACGGACGACTGCGCTTTTATTACGTATGAAAGGGATTACGTAACAGATTCGCGCAGAAACGCCGCCGTTATTTTAAAATTGAGCTTTCAATATATAAAAATACAGGCAAAAAGTCAATTAGTTTGCAGTGCAGGAGTGTTTTATTCCGCCTGCGGAGCCTGGGCTTCGAATTCTTCCTCGCCCATAATATAGCGGTGTATCGCCCGGGAGGCTTTTTTCCCCGCTCCCATCGCCAGAATCACGGTAGCGGCGCCAATGACGATGTCCCCGCCGGCGTAAACGCCCTTCTTAGTGGTGGCGCCGGTCTCTTCATTGGCGATGATGTTGCCCCATTTATTAGTTTTCAGTCCGGGAGTGGTTTGCGGCAGCAACGGATTGGCGCCGTTCCCGATAGCGACTACTACAGTATCCACATCTATCAGGAATTCGCTCCCTTCCTTTGGAATGGGTCGGCGGCGGCCGGACTGGTCGGGCTCGCCTAACTCCATCCGGAGGCACTCCATACTTTTCACCCAGCCCTCCTCGTCGCCCAGGAAGCGGGTGGGATTAGTGAGGAGATGGAAGACGATTCCCTCCTCTTCGGCGCGTTCGATTTCCTCAATCCGCGCCGGCATCTCTTTACGAGAACGGCGATAGACGATGTAAACTTCCTCCGCTCCCAGCCGCAGCGCGGTGCGGGCGGAATCCATTGCCACATTCCCTCCTCCCAGAACCACCACCCGGCGCGACTTGGCGATGGGAGTGTCGTATTCGGGGAAACGATAGGCTTTCATCAGATTGGAGCGGGTGAGGTATTCATTAGCGGAATATACCCCGTTCAGGTTTTCGCCGGGGATATGCATAAAGTAGGGAAGTCCGGCGCCGGTCCCCAGGAAGATAGCGTCGTACTCCCGTAGTAGTTCATCCACAGACTGGTAGCGTCCGATGACTGCGTTCAGCGTCAGATCCACTCCCAGGGATTTTACATAATCGACCTCGGCTTGGACAATCGCTTTGGGGAGACGGAATTCGGGGATGCCGTACATCAGCACTCCACCCGGCTTGTGCAAGGCTTCGAAGATGGTAACCTTATAACCCTTGAGCGCCAGCTCGCCGGCGACGGTTAGTCCCGCAGGTCCGGAGCCGACCACCGCTACCTTTTTCCCGGTGGGCGGGGGAATATGGGGGACCTGCACATCATCTTCCCGCCGCTCCCAGTCGGAGGCGAACCGTTCCAGGCGTCCGATGGCCACCGGTTCCTGCTTGATTCCCAGCACGCAGACAATTTCGCACTGCTCCTCCTGCGGGCAGACCCTGCCGCAGATAGCGGGGAGCGCGTTTTCCTCCTTAATCTTTCGCGACGCTTCGGAAAATTTACCCTCCTTAATCAGGTTTATAAAGGCGGGAATATCGATTTCCACGGGGCAGCCATCGATGCATTTGGGTTTTTTACACATAATGCAGCGGGCAGCTTCAATCATTGCGGTTTCCGGAGAGTATCCCAGGGGGACTTCGTTGAAATTTGTAACCCTCTCCTCCGGGGTTTGCTGAGGCATCGCCTGGCGGGGGATTTTGGGTTTTTTGGGTTTAAGTGGTTTCTTTTTGTCTTCAGCAGGTTTATTATTTGCCATAGTCGCAACTCTCCAACTGGGTTTCGCATTTGCACAGTTCCCGGAAACGCGTCAGTGATTCCCGCTCTTGAGGCAGGTAAGCGCGCATCCTTTTACTCATTTCCACCCAATCCACCCGATGACCGTCGAATTCGGGGCCGTCAACGCAGACAAACCTGGTGGCTCCACCCACTGTGACCCTGCAGGCGCCGCACATCCCGGTGCCGTCAACCATAATGGTGTTGAGGCTGACTACGGTGGGGACATCGTATTCTTTAGTGAGATTCGACACCACCCTCATCATCGGCACCGGGCCTACAGCGACCACCATGTCTATTTTCTCACCCTCATCCAACAGTCTTTTTAAAACATCTGAGACGAAGCCGTGAGCGCCGTAGGAGCCGTCATCGGTGCAGATTTGCAGTTCATCGCAGACAGCCCGCATCCGGTTTTCCATTATCAGGAGGTCTTTGGAACGGGCGCCAATGATGCCGATGACGTGGTTTCCGGCTTCTTTCATCGCTTTGGTGATGGGATACACGGGAGCTACGCCGCAGCCACCTCCGATACAGACTACGGTCCCGAATTTTTCAAGGTGGGTGGGATTCCCCAAGGGTCCCACCAGGTCTTGAATCATATCCCCCTGGTCAAGGGTGGAAAGATGCTCCGTGGTTTTACCCACTATCTGATAGATCAGAGTGATGGTCCCCTTATCCGGATGTGAATCGGCTATGGTGAGGGGGATGCGTTCTCCTTCCTCGTGGATACGGAGGATGATGAACTGCCCCGCCCGGTGCTTTCGCGCAATCACCGGAGAATAGACTTCAATCTCTATGATACTTTCCACCAAAACACGCTTTTTTACGATTTGGTTTACAGTCATTGATGAAATAGTCTTATTATTGTAGTTAATATTTATTTATCCTGAAAATAGCGGCAGCGTCTATATGCGAGCCGGTAATTTTCATCTTAAGTTGCGCGAGGTCGCGAAAGAGACCCTCGCACAAGGGTTTATCCTAAGCTATTCGATGGTTCGCAAAGAGAAGCCATCGGATGATGGTTTACTTTTCCGTTGCAGCGGCGGTTTCCGTTTTAATTTCCTTAACGATTCTTTCAGTGTCAATCGCAATCACCAACTCTTCGTTAGTGGGAATAACGAGCACGGAGACACTGGAATCTTCGGTGGAAACGATGCCTTGTTCACCTTTTGAGGCGGCGTTTTTCTCCTCGTCGAGTTTCACGCCGAGGAATTCCATCCCCTGCAGGGTGCGGCGGCGCACTTCAGCGGCTTTCTCGCCGATACCGCCGGTGAAAATGATGGCGTCCAAACCGCTCATCGCGACAGCGTAGGAGCCGATATATTTCTTCAAACGATAGCAGAATACATCCAAAGCGAGTTCGGCGCGCTTATTGCCGTTATTAGTTTCTTCCAGGATTTCCCGCATATCGGAGGATACGCCGGAGATGCCCTGCATCCCGGAATGCTTATTCATAAGCGCGTTAGCTTCTCCCATAGTCAGCTCTTCGCGGCTGATGATGTACAAAATGGCGCTGGGGTCCAAATCTCCGCACCTGGTACCCATCAGCAGCCCTTCCACCGGGGTGAATCCCATCGTGGTATCGACCGACCGGCCTTTATCCACAGCGGCGGCGCTGCAGCCGTTTCCCAGATGGCAGGTAATCATTTTCAATTCGGTAATGGGCTTATCCATCATTTTAGCCGCTTCCTGGGACACATAGTAGTGGGAGGTTCCGTGAAAGCCGAAGCGGCGGAGGGAGTATCGTTTGTATAGCAGATAGGGTATACCGTAGGTAAAAGCATAATCCGGTAGGGTGCTATGAAAAGCGGTGTCGAACACCCCCACCATCGGCAATCCGGGCAGCAGCCGCTGGCAGGCGCGGATGCCTTTGATGTTGTGGGGATTGTGCAGGGGCGCCAGGTCGATGCAGTCATGCAGTCCCTCCATTACATCGGCGTTGATGAGCACCGAGCCGGTGAACCTTTCGCCGCCGTGAACCACGCGGTGCCCCACCGCTTCGATTTCCCTCCGATCTTTTATCACTCCGTGATTGGGAGACAGCAGAATTCCGAGGATGAATTCTATAGCCATCTGATGGTCGATGATTTCCCCGGCTATTTTCACTTTATCCCCGTCATAGCGGTAGTGCGTGAGGATGGCTCCCCTCATCCCGATACGCTCCACTAATCCCTTGGCCAGCGCCTTCCTCTCGGTCATATCCATCAACTGATATTTCACGGAGGAGGAACCGCAGTTGAGAATCAGTATTTTCATTCTATTTTATTCTGTTAATTCCTGTTACTAAACAATTTCTTATTAAACTATAACACTCTCGCACCTGAAGTGATAGGATTATTCTGGCTGCGAAGCAAGCCGGAATGGCAATATGACTATTACTTAAAAATCATAGGCTATTACATTCTTACTCAGACTTTCCTTAAATCCCTAAACCCGGGCTCTTGATCTTGTTGCCATCCTTGTCGTATTTGAAGAATCCTGCGCCGGTCTTTTTACCCAGGTGCCCGGCTCTAACCAGTTTCCTCAGCAGGGGGCAGGGCCGGTATTTAAGGTCGCCCAGCTCGTGGAACAGTGTTTCCATCCATTTCATCACTTCATCCAGCCCCATTATGTCGGCAAATTCCAGGGGACCGAAATTCAGGTTGTAGCCCAGCTTCATCGCGGTGTCGATACCTTCGGCGGTGGCGACACCCTCCATTAAAACATACATCGCCTCGTTGAGCATAGGAATGATTATCCGGGTAGTTACGTATCCCGGATATTCGTAGACTTCCACCACCACTTTGTTGATGCGCTCGGCGAAGCCTTTGATATAATTGAAAGTGGTTTCCGCAGTTTTCAAGCCGCGGATAACTTCCACCAATGTAGTTTTGGTCACCGGATTCATAAAGTGCATACCGATGACATTTTCCGGGCGGCTGGTCACCGCGGCGATTTCCGAAAGGCTGAGGGTTGAGGTGTTGGAGACTAAAATGGCGTCTTCACGGCAGACCTCATCGATATGCTGAAATAAATCCTGCTTGATTTTCAGGTCTTCCGGGACAGATTCGATTATCAAAGGGACTCTTCCCAGTTCTTCGTAATCTACGGTGCCCACGATACGGGAGAGCACCGCTCGTTTTTCCGAGGCGGTCATTCCCCAACGCCTGATTTCACGATCCATACTCTCAGCCAACTCCTGGAGGGAGCGTTCCAACGATTCCTTATCCTTCTCCACCAACAGCACATCGATTCCGTTCTGAGCCATTAACTGGGCTATGCCCTGACCCATAGTCCCAGCGCCAACCATACCGGCTTGAACCAGATTCTGGGGATCCTTATCGTCAATCTCCAGCGGTTTGCCTATTATTTCTTCGAACTCTTGATTGACCATTCGCTTACCTTTATCTTAGAATAAGTTAACAAGTTGACAAGTTTACAAGTCCGCAAGTTAGTAACTTAGCGGTTTCTAAAGGGGCCTTCGCCCAAATACTAAAAGTGTGCTGTCGACTCTCCGCAGTCGACAGCATATTCAATAATAATTATTATTTGGCGCCGAATGCGGAGACCCGGCACCACGGTTGTGTTATTTTCTTTCATTACTTAGAAGACAGAATTTCGCGGGGCGTTTTCAACTTGACCATCACCATCTCCGTCCCGTCGGAGGAGCAGTTATAGCTTACTTCGTCCATCAAATGCCGCACGATGAAAACCCCCCGCCCTTTCTCCTTCAGAATATTATCCGGCGAGGTGGGGTCCTGAGGTAAATCGCGCTCAGGATCGAAACAGGTGCCCTGGTCCTTAACTTTAACTATCAGGGAATCATCGCGCTTGAAGAAGGTGATAATCACCTTCTTCTTCTTGTCGCCGCGATTGCCGTGCAGGATAGCGTTGTTGACCGCTTCTGATACGGAAATAGCGATATCATCGCGCTCCTCCTTGCTAAAACCCATCTCCCTGGCGATTCTATCGGCGGCTTCGTCGACCCGGGGAAGTTCATCCTGGTCTGAGGGAATTACCAATTTTTCGACCTCTCTCATATTTTGTTCACCACCATTATGGTCAAATCATCCGCTTGTTTCGACCTGCCGGCGAAATCTCTTACATTGCGGTGGATGAAATCCACCTTGACATTGGCGCTCATTCCCTGAGATTCCTTTAACGCCTCAATCAAACGTTCCGCGCCAAATTCCATCTCTTGACGATTCATAGCCTCCGACACGCCATCGGTGTATAGCAATAGCGTATCACCCGGTTCCAGATGTATCCTCCCCTCGCGGAAATGCTGTTCCTCCGCCAGCCCCAGCACCAATCCGCCGTCCTCCAGCATAATGAAACTCTGGTCGCCTCGCATCAAAATAGGCGGATTATGTCCGGCGTTGACATAATTGAATTCATCGCCATTCAAAACTCCGTAGAAAGCGGTCACGAAACTGCCGGAGTCGGTGCTCTCATAAACAAAGTGATTGACTTTGTGCATCAACATACTGGGGTCAAGGTTGTGACGGATTTCCGCCCTGAGCGAAGCCCTCACGCCGGACATAATAAACGCGGCTCCGATTCCCTTGCCGGAGACGTCGGCGATTGCCAATCCCAAACCCCCGCCTATTAAACGAATGAAATCGTAATAATCTCCCCCGACTTCAGTTGAAGGAATGTTCATTCCGGCCAGATCGTACCCCGGAAATTGAGGCGGCTTCTTGGGCAGAAGCGAGGTCTGAATCTTCCTCGCCAGCGCCACCTCCTCTTCCAAGCGCTTGGTATCGACTAACTCACGGTACAATCTGGCTCGCTGCACCGCCAGCGAAGCCTGGGTGGCGAATGTTTCCAGCAGGGCGACATCCTCTTCGCTGAAGGCGGCGATTTTATCGCTTTCCAGGTTGATACAGCCAATCACCTTACCTTCGCTAACCATCGGCGCCGCGACCTCCGAACGGGTTTCGGGACGGGCGTCGATATAACGGTCGTCATTTCGGACGTCGGCAAGTCTGACCGATTGGGCGCTTTCTATCACCCAGCCGAGGACGCCCTCGCCAACTTTCTGATGCACGCTGCCCAGGAACTCTTTCCGGTATCCCTTGATAACTTCTGCCTCAATATTCCCGGTATCCGTATCTACCAGGAAAATCCCGGCGGCATCGAAGCTTATAAGCTGTCCCAGCGCATCTATGATGTTATCAAGCAACTCGTTCTGGTCGAAGGTCGCGTTGAGTTTCGAGCCCACATTGTAGTAAAGCTCATCGAAGAGCCGGTCCCTGCGCTCGTGCTCTTGAGTCAGTTCGACAGCTCGGAGCAAGCCCGTTTCCACGCGCTTTACCAGAAACGCGCAGTCCTCCGAATCCTCCTTGGATAAGAGCTTGCCGGAAAAATCAGCAACGCCAAGGCGGACCGATTGCAGTAAATCGATAATCTCACTCACCGCGAATAGGACCTCATTAAGCAGCCGTCAATTGATGCTTTTGTTCTCTGAATAAATTTTCTCTGAATACCCGGGATTATTTAGCGAAACTGGCGGCGGCGTCCTCTACCGTTTCATAGCTGTCAAATACTGTGATCAGTTTGGTAATCATCAGCAGGCTCTTGATTTTATTCGAGATTCTGGCTAATTTCAGTTCCCCCTGAGCGCTGCGGATAGTAGTCATCCCGGAAATCAGGATACCGAGACCGGAACTGTTCATCCAGTCAACCTTGTTCAAATCTAAGATGAACCGCCGCCGGCCTTGGGCGATTAATTCCTTAAGCATATCGTGAAAAACCGTGGCGTCAGGTCCTCCCATAATCTTTCCCTTGAGTTCTACCACTACGAACTGTTCATGTTCCCTAACGTTCATTTTCATAGTCGATTCTCCCGATGATTATTGAGTTATTAGTATTCTAATTCAATTTTTCAAACAAGCGGGGCTCCGGCTGAGGCACCACCGTTCGATACACCAGCAGCCCCTTGTCTTCAGCGGTTCGCGCGCCGGCTTCCACTGCAGAACGCACCGCCGCCACTTCCCCGGTCACCACCACGAAAGACTTCCCCCCCAATCCGGTTGCCAGCCTCACCGATAGCAGTAGAATTTCCGCGGTCTTAGCGGCTCGATCCGCCGCCACCAAAGCTGAAGCTGCGGAAAAGGTCTCGATGATGCCCACCGCGTCGACCTTCTCCGCGCAAGTGAGGGAGTTGATGGCGGGGAATACCGTGGAGTGCAGATTGGGAATCACCATCTCATCCACCACACTCACAGGTGAAGCGTCCTTTCCCGCTTCCACCGAAGCCTTCACCGCCGCCACATCGCCTCTGACCACGCAAATGTATTTACCGGGACAGATAGTGTTGGCGTAAATCAATTCCACTTCGGAGACTTTGAGCATCGCGTCGGCGGCGAAAATTCCCAGGGCGATAGAGTTCCACTCCACCATCCCCAGCGCGTTTTTTTTCTCTTCGAATGGATTCATACCGCCCCTATGATTATCTTGTCATCGTCAACAGCCGTCACTTTACCGTCGATTGAAGCGTGCAGCCGGGCGCTGACCGCTCCAGGAGGAATTTCCGCTATCACCTCTCCTTCAATCACCCTGTCTCCGGGTGAGACCACCGGCTGCGCGGGAAGACCGATATGCTGCTTGAGGGGAAGAGCGACCTCCTGGGGAGACCAGCCGGAATCGTCGTAGTCCATCCGGACCTCGTAGCGCTTAAGCCCCAGTCTTTCCAGCAGACGCCCGCCGGGAATACGGCGGGATTCCCGCATCGGGTGGTCGCTGAGTCTGGTCATCCTGCGGGGATACTCAATTCCCTCGGCGGCCAAATATTCTTTGATTTGCCGATAGATCCTTCGCGGAGATAGCCGCATAGGGCAGGCGTATTCACAAACGCCGCATTCACTGCATAACAGAGCCGAGGTGAGTTCGCGTTTGAATATATCCTGAGTCAAGCCGATGGCGCGCATAACGCGATGAGGTTCGATTGCGTGCCCCAGCAGGTATCTGGGGCAGGCGTCGGTGCAGAGCCTGCAGGAGGTGCAGGCGGACTGCGCCTGGCGCAGGATGTATTCCATCCGCAGCGACCTGGCGCGGACCAGCTCATGTTCCTGGGGAAGCGCGAAGATGCCGGTGGTGGTTTTCAGCGCCGGAGAATCGGCGCCGGCAATCTCCCCCATCATCGGCCCGCCGGTGTAATAGACCGGATTGTCCGTGGTCGCTCCCCCGCATCTGTCCACAATATCGCTGATTTTCGTTCCGAGGGGAACACTTAGGACCGTTGGTTTCTTTACTTCACCGCAGACGGTGACGAACCTGCGCGTCACGGGGATACCCTCGCAGGCGCGGGCGATGTTCGTTAGGGTTTCCACATTGTTGACCACCACACCGACATCGAGAGGGAGCCCGGCTTCGGGGACAGTTTCGCCGCTGAGGAATTTCACAATCTCGACTTCGTCGCCGGCGGGGTAATAATCCGGCGTCAAGATGATTTCACACTCATCGCAGAAAGGTTCCAGCGCCCGCATCGCGTCGGCATACTTCTTCTTGAGAACGATTATCTTTCTCCGCGCCCCCACAACTTCAGCCAGTAAACTCAGTCCCTTGATTACGGTTTCGGGACGGTGAACCATCACCGCCCTATCCTGAGACAACAGCGGTTCACACTCAATCCCATTGCCGATTACCGTGTCCACCGCCGCTTTGAGTTTCAGGTGTGAAGGAAATCCGGCGCCTCCGGCTCCCACCACGCCGGATCCCATAACTCCGGAACTTATATCACTCTGCGGCATATTCCATTTATTTCACTGTTAATAGCGGCAGACCTATGGTTAAGTCCTTATCTACCAAGAGTCTTTTTCTGTAAAGCCAGGGCTTTAGCTCGATTAATCGGGCGAAGACCTGATTTCGCTTTGAAAAATGGTCTTACCGCTTCCTTGAAAAGCATATATTTTCATCTTTCGGGATGCGAAATCGCAGCCGAAATCCTCCTATGAGGGATAATCTAATTAATTTAAGTTTTTTAGATTAAAATTTCAAAATTTCACGCGTCAAAGTGGGTAAATAATGACAACCTTTTTGCTTAACTTCATATAATATTAATCGCATTTCCGTTTTACTGAAAATGAGACTTATCTACAATTGGTCTCGCATTAATTTATTCGATTGAATTACTGGTAAAAATCGGCACGAAGTGTCACCCTAAACGAGGTGAAGGGTCTCAGTTTTATCTAACATCTTAATAAACAATAGATTCTTTACTACGTTCAGAATGACAAACTCGGAAATTCCTGACTTTTGCATGAAGCTCGATTAATAAGATATATGGTTCATCTCCAAAGTAGTTGCAAAATATCTTGCTTTTCGGAATAACGCTCGTTGCTCTGATGATTAATTCTCAAAACGTTGTCACTCCCGCGAAAGCGGGAGTCCAGGAAAATCTCTTTTAAGAAAAAACTGGATTCCGGCTTTCGCTCGGAATGACAAGCGCGCTTCTTTTGGGCTAATGCCCCAGCTTTGATTTGTACTTGATACTTGCAACTAAAATGGAGAAGAGCCAAATATATTAATCACGTCGTTTAATAGTGTACATCGTTAATGTTGTCATTCTGAGCCCGCCGCAGGCGGAGTGAAGAATCTATACTTAATTTCAAGTTAATAAACAAGATGAAATCTTTCACTACATTCAGGTGATAAATTCCTTTATGTTCTTACACTGTCCACTATTATCCATTTTAATTAATACTATGTTTGAGTCGCTTAATATGAGAGCGTTGATAGATAGCGTTGTCATTCTGAGCGAAGCGAAGAATCTCTTTGTTAATTATATACTTGTTGAAAAATGGAGATCCTTCACTTCGTTCAGGATGACATGACTAAGTGTTTGTTAATATAAATATTAAGTTACAGCATAAGTTATTTATCAACACTCTCAACATATTAGTAACTAAAGGCAACTTGATAAAGCAGTGATAATGCAAATAATTTTAATTATATCGTTATTACTATTTGCATTTTTCCTATAATTAGTGTATATTATCCCACGAATTTAGTTGAAAATAATCAGTACTATATTTCAACGAAATTTAAAAATTGTATTGTGCGACCGCAAATTGCATTTCTCCTAGGCATCCTGTATTCCTGCATTTCCTGGGGTGGTGTTTATTGGGTGGATGACAACAATCGTATTCCTCCTTTCCTCGGAACTTATGAAAATCCCTGGCCCCATCCCGGATACGCTTGTCATCCCGGTTTTCACACACTGCTCCCCGGAGATACTGTGAACGTTCTTCCCGGCGTCTATACTGTGGATTCAAGCTCGACCCTGTCCACTATACATATTTCTGTCGAGCAAAGTCATACTTTAAGCAGTCCGGTTGTGTTTCAGGGAGTGGAATGGAATGAATGCGAACGGGCGCATATTCAGGCGGTATCTTCGCAGCTTGAACCTTGTATCGCGGTCGAATACTCGACTCACAATGTAGTCATCCAAAACTTTCATTTCAGCAACGCCACGGGAAACTCATACTACGGACACACTCCAGGGGTGAAGATAGCGGGTACGAATGTAACGGTTCGTTATAATAATATTTACGGATGCCAGATAGGGATATTTGTCAGACAGTCTAATCCTGAAGATACCATCTTCGGCGCCCGCATATACGGGAATGTAATCAGCGATTGCGGTGAAGCCGGCATCAGAATCAAAGGCAGCGTCGATAATCAAATTTACGCCAATCTGCTGTATCATAACGGAGAATGGGAAGAACCCGCGGGCGGGATAACCATCTACCGCACCATTAACACTCAGGTATTCAACAACACCATCATTACTTCTCGAGCGCCGGGGATTCATTTGTACCGAGGCACCGACCCCAACTCGGAACCTTGCGTTCACTGCGGAATCTTTGACAATATATGCCTGAAAAACGACCCCGGAATTTCTCCCATCTTCGCCGTCGATTACACTATGGCGCAGATTCAAAGCAATCGATTTCATCACAATACCTGGTTCAATCAGAGCGGCTCGGTCTGCTTCAGTTTCGGGGGCTTCGACGGCAGGCCTTTGCAGAGGTTTTCACAGTACCGGTCCGCGCTGCCCGCCAATGGCGTCAACGGTCGCGGCGAGGAGGTTCGCGAACCCAATCTGGGTGAGTCATATTTGCTTACAGTTTTCAGCCGTGAAATCGACAGCGGATCGCGGAGCGTTTCCGAAGCGGGACTGAAGTACTACACCGGCGTTCAAACCCAATCCTTCGACCGGGGCCGGGTTGACCGAGGATACCATCAACTGCTTTATGCGCATAGACTGAATCCTGCGTGGCAGAGACCATCACAGACATCATATGGTCATCAGCCCCTCAGTCTCAAAGAAATATCATTCAACGCGGGAGAGTCTATCATAAAGAAAGCTTCGCTCTATGATATTTTAGGGCGGCGGGTGGCGCTTCTAAATACCGTTTCATTCGCTAAAATGCCTGAAACCGCGAATTCCCTGAATCTGTCCAATGGTTTCTATGTACTAAGGGTAGAAACTGACCGGGAGATGCAATCGGTCAAGATGATTATCATTCGCTGATTGCCGGATATTTGGATTTAGAATAAGAATCTAACTGTTTTCGATTAATTTAAATATTAACCTAGGGAGGTAGTATTCCGAAACCAAGACTTGAACGATAAATCCTCATAAAGGATTTCTATCGTAAACCTATACAACGAAGAAAGAAAATAGCAGTTCGCGTTCTAATGCCGCCGCTGTTTTCACATTATGTAATAAAATGAAAGCCTCCGCAGAGGAGTATTCAAAATGCCTTCTGCAAAACCAATCCGGGTCATAGACGTATCGAAGAAGTTGAACCTCGCTACCACCACGGTTATTCTCTTTCTAAAGAATAACTGCTATCCGGTAGAACGTTCCTACCATACCCCTCTCCTGCATGAAATACTGGGTGAAATAGCCCTTGAATTCGGCACTGGACGCTCCCTGGTGACTATCTCGCAGTTGATTGAGGATTCTAAGTTATGGGAAAGCGCACACCAGGATTCCGCCGCAAGAATTCGCGATATCTACCGCAAAGGCTTGAAAAGGCTGAAAGAAAAGCGGGACCGCGCGCAGAAAGTCCGGGTGGGACGAGAACGGGCGAAGATGATGCGGCAGGAATTTGAGCGGCGGCTGGTGCAATTCGATACAGCGATGAAATCGGTGGTAAACCTCGACTCCGAAGGTGACGGAAAAATCAGAGCCAGCCTGATTCAACTCGAAATTATCCATAGAGCGTTGGCGTTGGACAACGATAAAAAACAAAAGTTTGTCAAGTACCTGCAGCGATTTTCCAAGAATATAATAAACGCATAAGCACATCACTCCACGCAGAAATGTGTCAGTATTCCGCATAATTTTTATAGAATATTTCGCGGATTATAGTATGCCCTGTTTATTAACGCTGCCGTGTTTTTGAGGCAACTGTTGTGAAACTAATTTAATAGAAAGGTCAATTATGGATGAGAACTTCGGCGAAAACTTAAGGTTTTGGAGAAAACGATTGAACTTCTCCCAAAACGAGTTAGCTAAAAGGTCAGGGGTCAGCCCCGTAACCATCGGTCAAATTGAGACCGGAAAAAGAAAAGCTCGGAGGGACACAATAAATAAACTAATCGACGGGCTGGGTATTACCGAAGGGCAGCTATTCGGGCGGAGCGAAGGCGCGCCGGTAAGCGCACCCGCTCCCCGAATTGAAAAAGTCCAGGAACCTGCGATGAAAGAAACGGTTGCACAGCCCCGTCCCATCATCCTCTCAAACCTTGACCTGGAAATCATCAACCGGGTGTTGAACCTCGGTTTCGATGGTAAAATCAGCGTTTTGAAACACCTTCGCGCCTTAGAATAAGCGATACTCAATTACAGAGCCCAAAAAAAGCCCGGGAGTCATATCCCGGGCTTTTGTGCCGGAGGCCGGACTTGAACCGGCACGCCCGTTAAGGCGCCACCCCCTCAAGATGGTGTGTCTGCCTATTCCACCACTCCGGCTGGTGTAATCCTCCACTCAATCCCTATCGATTCGTTAGATCGATTCTATTCCTCCCCTTTAGAAACTTATTCTACTAATAAAATCACACAGTTTCGGCGCAAACATCTTCAGAGGAATAATCTCCAGCAATTATTCCCCCTCGCCGCCCCCAGGGCTTTCCTCAGCCGGAGCAGGCGTTTGTTCGCCGCTCAAGGGGGATTCTCCCACTGTGCCCGGTATAGCCGGGAGCTGCTGAGCGGGGGATTGCATGTTCTGCATCGCATCCTGCACCGCACTCCTCGGAGTGCCGATTCCTCGGGACAGTAGTGATAACAGGAGCGCATTCACCATAAAGGCTATCGCCAGATAGGTAGTAGCCTTCGACAGGAAGGTCGCAGTCCCGCGCGCTCCTAAAAATCCCGCTGCCGCCCCTCCTCCACCTCCGAATGCTCCCGCAAGTCCCTTCCCCTTGGAAGCCTGCATCAGTATAACCAAAACCAACGCCAGACAGACGAGGATGTGAATTAATAACAAAATTCCGTAAATCATTTACTCTCCAAACTAAAAGCTAAGAGAGAGTCCTTTCCACGACCCTCCTTAACCTGGAATAAAGAAAGACTATCGCATATAAACTGCCGCTATTTTCAAACTTATAATATAGCAATATTTTCACATTTTATCAAGCCAGCGACACTGCCGCCGCGGCAATTTCCCCAAATGACACCTCCGAAAGACTCGCTCCGCCCACCAAGGCTCCATCCACATCCGGCTGACTAAGTATTCCCTTAGCGTTATCAGGTTTAACCGAACCGCCGTAGAGAATTCTGGTCTTTTCCGCCAGCGATGGGGAGTATAGCTGTTCCAACAGTCCCCGGATAAAGCGATGCGCCTCCTGCGCATCCTGCGGCGAAGCCACCTTCCCGGTGCCGATAGCCCACACCGGCTCATAAGCGATGATAAATCCTTCGACAGCCTCTACATCGATGCCGCGGAGAGCGCCGCGGAGCTGTTTTTCCACCACCTTGAAGGTTTCCCCGTTTTCACGTTGCTTCTCAGTCTCGCCGATACAAAGCACCGGAGTCAAACCGGCTTTAAGCGCCGCCCGTATCTTGCGATTCACCGTTTCATCGGTCTCATTAAAATACTGGCGTCTTTCGGAATGGCCGATGATAACGCAGGAGCAGCCAGCGTCTATCAGCATCGAAGCGGAAATCTCGCCGGTATAAGCTCCCTTTTCCTCCCAATACAGGTTCTGCCCGGAAACAGCTATTCCCGTCCCCCGCAGCGCTTCAACCGCTTCGGGAATCGAGGTGAAAGGGGGAGCGACCATCAGATCGATTTTACTCATCCCCGACAGCCTTGCCTTCAATTTATCCAGCAAATCCCGTGGATTTTCCGCCGGATTCATCTTCCAGTTCCCGGCGATGTAATATCTGCGCATAGTCCGATTCCCGCGTTTACTAAGTCATTGTACTTACGAATATATACCGAGCCAAATCACACAGTCCTATTTATCAGTCAAAGCCTCCAATCCCGGAAGGCTGAGACCGCTTAAAAACTCAAGTGAGGCTCCGCCGCCGGTGGACACGTGCGAAACCTTAGCATCGACGCCGAATTTCCGGGCTGCGGCCGCAGTGTCCCCTCCCCCGACAACTGTGGTCGCCCCATTCTGCGTAGCCGCCGCCATCGCTAAAGCCACCCTCTCCGTTCCCCCGGCGAAGGGAGAGGTTTCAAAAACTCCCATCGGCCCGTTCCAGAGCACGGTTTGCGCTCCCGCTATCCTCTCAGCGAAATACTCAGCGGTGCGCGGTCCGATGTCCAAACCTTTCCATCCCGCTTCAATCTCATTTGCGCTCACAGTTTTAACGTCAGTCTCAGCGCTAATCTCCCGGGCTATAACCACATCCTGCAGCAATGACATCTCCGCTCCCTGAGCCGCGGCTTTGGATAGTGTAGCCGAAGCAGTCTGAATTAAATCCTCTTCAACCAGTGAATCCCCCACATTCAAGCCCTGGGCTTTCAGGAATGTAAAGCACATCCCCCCTCCTACTAAAATAGCGTCCACCCGCCCAATCAGCCGTTCTATAAGTTCCACTTTGCCCGATACCTTAGCGCCCCCTAAAACCGCCACAAAAGGATGAGGCGGATTCTCAATAGCCCTCCCTAAGAACTCAATTTCCTTCTCCATCAGGTAACCCGCTGCGGCGGGGGAAAGGTAATGAGTAATCCCTTCGGTCGAAGCGTGCGCCCGGTGGGCGGTGCCGAAGGCGTCGTTGATGTAAACCTCCCCCAATTCCGCCAGCTGCCGAGCGAATTCCGGATCGTTCTCAGTCTCTTCCTTGTGAAAGCGGAGGTTTTCCAGCAGCAGCGCCTCGCCGTCCGTCAATCCTTCCGCTATATTCAATGTCTCTGCGCCGACGCAGTCGGGAGCGAGCTTCACTTCCTTCTTCAAATACTCCGACAAGCGCAGCGCCGCGGGCGTCATCCTGAGTTCAGGCACGACCTTACCCTTGGGCCGGCCCATATGCGACATTAAAACAGCCCGCCCGCCGGACTCGATTATCTTACGAATAGTGGGAAGACTGGCTCGGATACGGAGGTCGTCGGTTATCGAGCCGTTCTCATCCAACGGAATATTGAAATCGACCCGCACCAGCGCCCGCTTTCCCACAAGTTCAATATCGTCGATGGTGAGTTTATTCATAAAATCCCCCTTTTCGATGGGATATAATTAGAACAAATATCTAATATGGTACTCTTTAACACTGACATCATGTCGGTGAGTTAAAACCCACACCACAACTTTCCTACTACCAACCGCTGCCTCCAACTATAAACTGCTTCAAATCCCCAAAGCCGCAGAAATCTTCTCCTTGGTCATATCGACCAATATTTTTAAAGCCTTAGCCACTCCCATAGAAGAGGTTGATTGGTTGAAGGCGATTTCCAGCCTGCCGGTTTCATCTTCTCCCTCGTTACTCCAGCGCGTTATACCCCATTTCACCGCTCCGGCTATGTCCCCTTCCAACGCGCTAAGTTCTTCATTAAGACCGCTGACCTCCTCCGTCACATAAACCCCTACGCTGATATCCTCCGCCCCGCTGTCCCGCAATCCATAATAAACGGCGCTCCCCCAGCCGTTAGGGTGAATCTCACGCCGGTCGAAACCCTGGCCCGACAGCTTGAATCCCCCGGAAGCGACAATCGAATAAGCGTCCGCCGCCGCCAAAAACCTCACCCTGGGGCAGTCGGAAACACTCCCTCCGCGAACCACCATCTCCGGTATCAAAAGGTTTTCCCCGCGCTTAAGCTCATACTTCCTAATTGCCACTAACCTGACAAAGAAATTGGCGTTGGAACCGATAAACTTCGCCAGGCGAATCATATCCGGGGAAACCTCATCCACGGCGAGTATAATTCGGATTTTTCCTTGGGAAAGATACGCCTCACAGGCTTCCCACCGCCGCTCCACCGCGAAGTAATCATTAAGACTGCTATAAAAAGACTCCAACGCCCCTCCCAGTTTCCCTTCCAGCTTTCGGTCGAGTTCTTTAGCGTTGAAGCGTGATATAGACGAGGCGTTATCAAGGGCGCAGGCGATAAACGCGCTGAAATCGCTCCCCCTCACCAATACATCCACCGTCATCGGGAATCCCTCGGAATCCACCAGCAGTAAATCCGTTTCGCCGGCGCTGGATAAATTGACCCCCTCCCCCGCTACGGCAGCCGGAGGCTCGCCGTCGGCGAGCAGCAATTCCGGATTCTGGGTCAGAATTCCCTTTAACTCATCCTCGCCGCTGAATTCGCTGGGGGACATTTTCAAATCCCCTGCCTTGCCCTTAAAAAGGATTGGCATGGCGCCTCCTCCTGTGAATATCTTTGAAAATTTTAACGGGCGCTTGGAATATAAACATTATTATTATTCCACCGCACGGAATATTAAATCCACCACCCGATTGGAGTAGCCCCATTCATTGTCGTACCAAGCCAGCGCCTTCACCAGATTGCCCCCCATCACCATCGTCAAGGGAGAATCGAACACCGAACTGTGAGGATTGCCCACGATGTCGGTGGAGACTAAAGGTTCTTCGGAATATTCAAGAATGCCCTTCAGACTGGTCTCAGACGCCTTCTTCATCGCGGCGTTGACCTCTTCGACAGAAGTGGGTTTTTCGGAGATAAAAACGAAATCGGTGAGGGAACCGTCGTTTACCGGCACCCTGACAGCCATACCGTCGAGTTTCCCTTTCAGAGCGGGGATGACTTTGCCCACCGTTTTAGCTGCCCCGGTAGTGGTGGGGATGATATTGATAGCCGCGCTGCGAGCCCGGCGCAGGTCTTTGTGGGGCATATCCAACAGCCTCTGGTCGTTGGTGTAAGAGTGCGTGGTGGTCATCAATCCTCTGACAATACCGAAGTTCTCCGCCATCACTTTACACACCGGAGCCAGGCAGTTGGTGGTGCAGGAGGCGTTGGAGAGTATCTTATGCTCCGGTTTCAAATCATCGTCGTTGACACCGAGCACGATAGTGGCGTCAATTTCGTCTTTAGAGGGGACCGTCATTATCACCTTCTCCGCGCCGCCGTCGAGATGCATAGCCACCTGCTCCCGCTTGCGGAAAACGCCGGTGGATTCTATCACCACCTTTACTCCCAGTTCTTTCCAGGGGAGTTTGGAAGGATCTTTTTCGGCAAAGACCTTCACGGTCTTTCCCTTGACCACTAAATTATCCCCGTCCGCAGCCACATCGCCGGGAAACCTGCCATGGCTGGAATCCCATTTGAGCAGCTGAGCCAGGGTTTTGGCATCGGTCAAGTCGTTGATAGCGGCAAATTCCAAGTCTCCATTTTCAAAACCGGCTTTTAAAACCAGACGACCGATTCGCCCGAATCCGTTGATACCGACTTTGATAGACATATAGCATAAACCCCTATGTTTACTTTGATTACTATTCAGTAAGTTATTAGTCTTCAGATTTATGGTATGTCAGGTCTTATGAATTAGCCGAACCTGACATTATTATCGCCACACCACGTTTTCATATTGTCCAAATTAGTATGTACTCTACTTTAAAACAGTTTTCCGGGATATAATTACCATCCTAAGCTATACCATTACAATTCAACCAATTCCTGCAAAACCTCTTGATAGAACTTATTATCCTTATTCGACATCTCCTGCCGGGTAAAAGCGAAGATTTCCACCACGCAGGGGACTTTATCAAAATATTCTATGAAATCCCCCGCCCGGTCGAACCATCTGCGGTCATCATCCGCCAATTCGATGAAGATGTCGATGTCCGAACCGGGAATCTGGTCGTTGCGGACAAAGGAGCCAAAATATCCGATGCGCAAGACATTAGGCAGTTTTTTTATCTTCTCGGCGGCGTCTTTAACAATGGGGATTACATCTTCTTTACGAAGATACTCAATATATGTTTCCGAAGACATTTAACCTGCTAAATTGTCTTGGCAATACCTTATTATCGATTCCGCATCTATTACCGCTTGTTCAGCATCTTTGATAGTATAATAATCACTGGGAGCGCCGGAATCGAAACTATTAGGATATCGGGCGGGAATGTAATGTTTATCCAGTCTTATAGCTGCTTCGATAAGATTCTTATCGTCAACATTAATAAGCTGGAGTAACTTTTTCAATGAGTGACCAATCGCTTTCCCATTTCTGCTCTCAATCAAGGCTTTTATCGCTTTTTCCGCCGCCTGCTGAGACGCAAAGCAAGCCCATTCGTAATCGCCCCATTCCTTGGAATTAACGGCGTGCTTAAAATCAGCCTCGGCCTGCGCCATCCAATCGTGATGCCTTCTCGACATTATAACCTGCAAAAATCCTATTAATAACCATCAGCCAAAAAATATCTCGGCGATATCGTAAAGCTCCATATCCACCTTCTTATTCTCCAAAACCGCGTCTTCCAACGGGACAGTGATAATCTTTTCCGACCGCAGCGCCACCATCTTACCATATTCCTTCCGTTTCAACGCATCGACGGCGGCGACTCCGAAGCGAGTAGCTAAAATCCGGTCATAGGCGGTAGGGCTCCCGCCCCGTTGAATATGCCCTAGGATGGTGACCCGGGTTTCTATACCGATGATTTTTTCTATCTCATTGGCGACGATATGTCCCAACCCGCCCAGCCGGACGTTGCCAAATTCGTCCAGTTCCTGGTCCTGAGTAATTAGGTTTTCGCCGTTAACCGGCTTAGCGCCCTCCGCCACCACCACGATGGAGAACCGCTTCACTTCGTGCCGTTTTTTCAGTTTGTCGCAGACGCCTTGGATGTCATAGGGGACTTCGGGGATAATAATCATATCGGCGCCGCCGGCGATACCCGACATTACCGCAATCCAACCGCTGTGCCGACCCATAACCTCTACCACCATAATCCGGTGATGCGATTCCGCAGTGGTGTGCAGACGGTCGATGGCTTCGGTGACTATGGTGACCGCAGTGTTGAATCCAAAGGTAAAATCCGTCCCTTCGATATCGTTGTCGATAGTCTTGGGCACACCCACCACTGGTATGCCCTGCCGGTGAAAATCAAGCCCGGCGGAAAGGGTGTCATCCCCTCCAACCACCAGCAGAGAGTCTATGCCGTATCGGTTCATATTGTCCCGAACCTTTTCAATGTCTTCCGCTGACTTGGTGGGATTCTTCCTGGAAGTGCCCAAAATAGTGCCGCCCCGATGCAGGATACCGGAAACGGCATACATCGTCAAAGGAACCACTTCCCCCTCTATCAATCCCTTCCATCCGTTTCTGATACCGATGACATCCCAATTATAGGTTATCCGAGAGCGCCGGACCACAGCGCGGATAACCGCATTCAATCCGGGGCAATCGCCCCCCCCTGTCAATATGCCTATATTCATTTGTTAACTCGTCTCTTCAATTCTTCTTCCATTACATAACACAATTATATGTACTAAATTATACTATTACCTCCGCCACCGTCTTTATCCGTCTGTTCTTCCCAGTAAACGCAGTGCGTCATCCCCCGGCGCAGCCTCAAACAGCGGTTGCAGGAAATACAACGGCTCCCCGACGCCTCCCCTCTGCGCCATTTCAGGGGAAGATCCGGTTCCGTTATCAAGGGTCTGCAAAGCGAAACTATGTCCGTATCGCCGCGGGAAACGGCTCCCCGGCATACCGGAAGAGTGCGAAAACCTCCCACAGTGAGAATGGTGGATAATATCCCAGCCTCTTTCAGGGCTTTGGCGCCGTAAAGGAAATATCCTTCCTTCTCCGGAGAATCGACCCCTTTTTTGATTATCCTGCCCGCGGTTTCAGGTATGCCGCCGGAAACCTCGAAAGCTATTACTCCCGCCCCCTCCAGCAACCTGCAGGTTTCGGTGAACTCTTCAAGAGTAATTCCGCCCGGCAGTAAATCGTCGCAGTTGATTTTAACCGTCAAGGGTAAATCCGGCGCCTGCCGCGTAATTTCCTCCGTAATCAGCAGGAGGAATCTCCGACGGTTCTGTGGCGAACCGCCCCATTCATCCTCCCGCTTGTTGGTATAGGGGGAGAGAAACTGCGAAATTAAATAGCCGTGAGCGCAGTGGAGTTGGACGCCGTCGAACCCGGCTTCCCGGGCGCGCAAAGCCGCAATCGCGTATAACTCGATCAGCTCCGACACTTCGTCACCCGACATTTCCCGAGGCTGCTCCCCTGACATCCGCACCGGAACCGCACTGGGCGCGACGGGCTTGGAGCCAATCAGTTTCTCCGAGGCGGCGCGGCCGGCGTGGCTCATCTGCAGGAAAATCTTAGCGTCGGAATTGCGGTGAACCGCCCTAACCGTCATCGCCAAACCGGGAATGGTCCGGTCGGTATGAATCCCGGTCTGCGCAGGATTGGTTTTTCCGTCCGCCCTGACATAAGCGTGCCCCGTCATTATCAATCCCACTCCGCCGCGAGCCAGGGACTCATACATCTGCGCCATACTCTTCGATACTCTGCCCTTTTCATCCGCCCCTCTTTCAGCGGTGGCGGAACGAGCCAGCCGATTGGGCAGCGTTAAGGATCCCAACGCTAATTCGGTGAAAATCATATGCGCATTCGGATTATTCCGCCGAACTAAGCTCCTCCAAAATTAATCTGCCTCGAGGCTATCTTCTGAGTTCCTTCTTCAAGATGCGTCCGGTGGGGCCCTTGGGAAGTTCCCGGTAGAATTTCAGCACCGCGGGGCACTTATAATTCGCCATCCTGCCCCGGCAATAATCGATCAAAGCTTTGGGATTAATCCGCTCACCCTCCCTGGGAACCACGCAAGCCTTGATTTCCTCGCCCATTATGGAGTCGCTGATGGCGATAACCGCCACTTCCTGAACCTGGGGATGCGCCGCTATAACTTCTTCAATCTCGCGGGGGAAAACTTTAAAACCACCCTTTAGAATCATATCGGTCTTACGGTCCACGATGTAGAAGTAACCGTCCATATCCATCCGCCCAATATCGCCGGTGCGGAACCAGCCGTCGCGTATTGCTTCAGCAGTAGCCTGGGGACGGTTTCTATATCCCGCCATCAGAGTAGGGCTCTTGATGGCAATCTCGCCGATTTCGCCAATGGCAACTTCCTTGTCATCGTCGTCGAGAATCCGCATCTCCACCCCGTCCAAAGGGTAACCTATCGAGCCGGGTTTACGCTCTCGCTTAAAGTTGTTAAAACAGGCTGCGGCGCAGGTCTCGGATAACCCGTAGCCTTCGAGAACATAGGTGTTGAACTTCTCTTCGAACCTTTTCAGTAATTCCTCCGAAAGGGCGCTCCCCCCGGAAAGACAATACTTCAAACTTGACAGGTCGTATTCCGAGGTATTGTCACGGTTGAAAAGATATTGAAACATCGTGGGCACACCGGCGAAGACGGTCACCTTTTCTCCTGCAATCATCTCCAGAGCTTCCTGGGGATTGAACTTGGGAGAAAGCACCAGAGTAGCTCCACCGAAAAGACCCGCATTCATTACCACACCGCCGCCGAAAGAGTGGAAGAAAGGCACTACGGCCATAATCCGCTCCCGGTCGGTGAAACGCAAAGTCTCCGACAGAACCCTCATCCCGTGCATCATCGCCCCATGGGACAATTCCGCGCCCTTGGGATGACCGGTCACACCCGCAGTATATAATATCACCGCGGAATCTTGAGAATCAAGTTTCTCGAAACCGTCAAGCGGTTTATTCTCACCTATCATTCTGGTGAGTGAATCCGCCTCCGGGGGTATCCGGTCGCCCAGCACAATCAGATGCTTCAGAGATTCCGTCAGTTCCTGAGCACGTTTCAAATCCTCCGCGAATCCTTCCCAGCCCACGGCGGCTATCGCCTCGGAATCTTCTACCTGATAAGCGATCTCGCGCTCTTTGAACATTATATTGGCCGGCACCACAACGGCGCCTATGGAAAGAATCGCATAATATGCGATGGGAAAATGAGGAATATTAGGCAGCATCAGCAACACTCTGTCGCCCTTCTCTATACCTCGCTGTTTCAATCCTGCGCCCAGCCTGAGCACAGCATCAAACAATTCATCATAGCTCACGCGTGAATTCCCCCATACCAACGCTTCCTTGCTACCATTTTCCTGCCGATTATTCTCCAGCAACTCTGCAACATTGACCATAACAATTCTCCTTAAAATTAATCACAGCCTCATAATAAAAGTATGGAGGCATAAACAGTTAAAGGTATCATAACTTAAAACGCCATAATCAATAATGAATATTTCAAAGAAACCAATAATATCTGAAGAACATTACTTCATCAGTATCAGCTTCAGTGTTTGTGTAAAATCCCCGGCGCTGAGCCGCGCGAAATACACCCCTGACGCCGCCCCCGAAGCATCCCACACCGCTTGATGCGCTCCCGCGGGATAGAAGCCTTCAGCGAGGATATACACTTCCCGCCCGGCGATGTCGTAGATTGTTAGTTTGATGTGGAGTTGGTGCATAAGCAATTATCAAAGCTTTTAGCACATCTCTATATTATAATTATTTACTTCAGGAGAATCAACTTCTTAAAATACGATTCCCCATCTACCTGTAGCCTAACAAAATAAATCCCGCCACCCACCTCTGTTCCCAATGAATTATCGCCCTCCCAGATTACAGAATAATCTCCTCTTGACAAGATTCCTTCTTTTAAAGCCTTTACCAATTCCCCTCTGATATTATAAACTGAAAGATTCACTGGTGAATCAATATTTACGTTGAAATTTATCGATGTCGATTGATTAAATGGGTTGGGATGATTATTCAAATAAATACAGTAGGATGGGCGTCCATCTGCTTGACTGCTAATTGAATTATCAGGTATATAATATGTGTACATTATTTCTCCGTAATCGTTATCAGATAGTAATAAACAAGTATGAATGACATCATAAGTATCAATAGCGATTGCGGATTTAGTGCCTAAATAATCATAGAAAATCGGTAAAGGCCAGGTCCAACTCAAATCCCTCCTGAATGAATAACAAATATAGGGACTATAACTCTGCCTCCGCGCGCTGAATATAAAGCATCTTATACTTTCGCGGGAGATTGCGAAACTCGGATAAGTTGAATTTACTCCCAAATTGGTAAGACTGTCCGGTTGAGACCAATATTCTCCGTTGAAATATGTATAGATTATCTCTTTGAATCCGCTGTATTGCGATTGGGTCCAAATCACATGAGGATTGTTATAGCGGTCGACCTCAACCTGAGGGCTGAGCGATTGCAATGTCCCGCTAAAGGAAATATTTATCCCCGGCCGCCAGGAAACGCCGTTATACATTGAGTAAAATATCTCACTGTCGTATCCGCCGCCGGTCATCTGCCGCCAAACAATATGCAGGCTGTCATTTGAATCAACCGTTATTCGAGGAAAACAACAATCGATAGGGTCATTGGAAACATTAACGAAATTAGACCAACTGTTGCCGTTAAAATATATGTGGAATATTTGCGCGCGGCCGTAATAATAATCATCCCAGACAATATGCACATAGTCGCGGCTGTCGATAACAATATCAGGCACCAAAGATGCTGGGCTGAACTCCGTTAGACTGAGCGGTTCCGTCCAGCCGGAATCGGTCAAGGTGGCGTATAAAATATCGGAATCGTAAAATAAGAAACGGTCATACCATACCACATGAGGCTTGCCTTGAGAATCGACCGCTATTCGTGGGTCAGCCGCATAGGTAGTGTCGTATTCCGAAATCTGCACCGGCTCCCGCCATTCGTAACTGTCGAAAACGACATACATTATATCCCGGTAATTGAAATTATTAAGCCGCGTCCAATCTTCATAAACCACATGAATTTTCCCGTCGGGTCCAATCGCCATGTCCGGATCGTAAGAGCCTCCCGGCGAATTGGAGATATTAACCGGCTCCGCCCACCGCCCGTACTGACCAAAGGCGGACAATGATAAAAACACGATTGCTATAAGTATGACCGGTTTTCTCATCACTTAATTAACAGAAGTTTTTCTGTCAGATGCGCATCCCCGGCGCTGAGCCGCGCGAAATACACCCCTGACGCCGCTCCAGACGCGTCCCATACCGCCTGATGCGCCCCGGCGGGAAGCCAGCCGTCCACCAGCCGGGCAATCTCTCGCCCGCTGATATCATACACTATCAGCTTGACATCACTCGCATCCCGCAGCTCGAAGCTCGCGACTGTCGAGGCGTTGAAGGGATTGGGATAGTTCTGAGACAGGGAAAAACGATAAACAGCAGTCCCCGGCTGCTCTTCCACCCCTAAATAATTATCCGGCGGTGTGGTGGTGATTAATATCGCCATCTCATTGCGCAGAGTGGCGGATGTGGGCGGATATATCAAACCGTAAACATATTCCAATCCCCGCATATGTTCATAATCCTCCACGCCGACGGTGCAGTAGTTGTTATCTTCATCGATATCGTTGACCACTTTGAACTGGATAAGGATATCCCCGTCTCCGGTAGGACCTGAACGGTATTGAGGATCGTACAGAATCAACTCAAAAGTCTCCTCCCGATTAGCTACACCTGTGAAACGGTTCTGCACCCGGCTCCACTCCACAATGAAACGATGTCCGGGGCTGTCATACCAGTAAAACATGTCCAGAGTGTCATCGTATATGTCCTTTAAATCGTCCCAGAAAGCGGCGATAAGCGTGGGCGGACCCAGCGGAGAAGGCAAATCCCAATTCCGAAAATCAGCCATCCAGGTCGATACGAAGGAGACCCAGCCGTTAGTGCAGATGGTAACACTGTCGTAGGTTTCGCCGTAGAAGGTGAAATCGAAGGGGAGGGGAACCATCGTGGAGCTGTCATCCTCCATATTCAACCGTTCCACTCCCGACACCGCGCCTGGATAATTGGGATCGAGTTCCACCCAATCGTAAACGGGAGCCGAAGCATATCCGACATCGCTGTCATCGTAAGCGAAATAGCCGTAAGGGTCGGGACCGGTGGGGTCGGTGCTGTCGGGTTCTCCCACCACGATATCGAAAAACAGAGTCTGCGCCGCGCCCACCTGCGGGCTGACTCCGAGGCGCATCTGTATCATCCGGCCTTCATAGGCTCCGGCAGAAATATCCACTGTCAACTGGCTGCCTGTGTTCACCGTCTGGCTGGGGGGAATGCCGCCTACATTGGCGGCGGCGCCGGTGACGGTGACCGCCTCATCCCAACTGCTCAAGGTCAGGGAAACATTGGATGCGGTGAAACCGCCGTTATTAGCCAGCGTAACGGTCACCGGCCCGCCCTGACCGGGATGCAAAGGACTATAGTTCACTTCCTGAACCGCGATCTCGCTCCCATCCAGAACCTGCGAAAACTTCGATTCATAATTGCCGCCGGAGGCAGTAATGTTCAATTCGAAATCGACCGCGGACTGGCTGGGAGCGTCGGGGCTCACCGTAATGTTGAAATCCATATCGGCGGTCGCCCCGGAGCCGATACTGCCGGCGTTCACCGAGGAGGTATTGACGGTAAGATAGGGATTGGCGCTGGTCAGGACTCCGGTGACATTGTTCTGAACCGCGGAACCGTAATTCTCCACCGTTACCCTGACAGTGGCGGTCTCGCCGGGATTCAACATTCCATCGGGATTGGACTCGTTGACTAAGGTGTGAGAATCATAACCCACATACGCGTTGGAATTGACATCGACAACGACAATTCGCGGCGCGAAGCCGTATTTGGTCGCAGTTACCGTTGCGCTTCCGGCTGTAAGAGGCGCAAATGTCAATGTGGCTCTGCCGTCCCTGCCGGTGTAACCCCCCTCAACAAGTTCCCCGCCCTGCAAAACTGTCACATAAGCCTCGGGAACAGGATTTCCGTCGCGGGTCAACTCCACATCCAGCGAAGCCGTTCCCAGCGGAGTCGAAACGGGGCAATCTAAGATAAAATACCGGGGAACCGCAGTCCACATCTCCAATTCCGGGTCGCCCAGGCAGTTGTAAACATTGAAATAAAATTCCACCTTTCCGTTCCGCTCCCGGTCGCGGGGATAAGCCTCGTAAAGGGACATCTTCCCGTAAGCCGCAGTCTGACCGAAATGGGTGATGCGATGCCCGATAAAACCCTCGACGAAACCGGAGGAGATAGCGTTGTTGAAGTTAGTATTGGTGTTCAGGTCCGAAGGCCCGAAAAACGCCACCGCCGCCCCCCCGCTGCCTGTGGTGCCATGCCGGATGAACTTTTCCCCGAAACAGGGATTGATACTGTTACCAAAATCGCCGGTGTTGCAGACAAAGGAGAGGACTACCGGCAGCATCCATCGGTTGTTCAACATTTCAATAGCGCTGATATCGAATACAGGGAACTGCCAGCCGTGAGCGTCGGACCATCCCCGATAGGTGACAACGCTTTTGCCGTCGTTGATAGAACTCAGAATCGCTTGCGTGTTAGGATAAGGACTGTGGATAAAATCCCAGAAGAAAATCGTATCAGCCTGAGTGTAGCCGTGATGCAGAAAATAGTCCGCTATCCACCACCCGGTCTGAACCGGAGTGATGGGGGGCAGGCCGGAATCTGCGTAATTGCCGGCGACCGAAAGCATATGTCGATACCAGTGCGTGGAACCGGTAAATGGATTCTTCTCGTATCGCACCACTTTATTCAAAGTGACCCGCGCTTCGTTGGTATTGGAAACGGAAATCCTGCCGATGAAAATATCCGAAAAATAATCGTCACCCTCAAGCAGAGTGTAAGGATGGTCGGTAACGTCCTGTTCCGCCCCCTGGGTGATATAGGCGGGAATGGTGATACTGCCGCCGTTGACATCCCCTAACAGCATCACATATTCCAGCGGGGGGTCGGCGTTCTGATGGACGCCGATAATGATGTTCTTTATATAGTCTGCGCTGGGCGGCTGTGAAGTTAAAACGTGAGTCTGAACCTGATAACCCTTCATCTTCTTCCATTCCACAAAATCGTCGTATTGACTCACAGTGGTATAAGCCTCAGGGGCTATTATCAAATAAGTCCCCTTGGGAGAGGGATCGCCGCCGTTGTCGAGCCCGTCGTAATTCATCACCATCGACCGGTAAATGCCGGAGAACGCGGGCGAGGTCGCCCCGGTGAAATCCTTGTTGTTGAGCCCGGAAAATCCCTTGAAGTGAATCCTGATGACAACCTTGGTGAGCAGTCGGGCTTTACCGGAAACTTTGCTGCTTTGCAGGGGGTAAACCGTAACCGGAACCGCCCGCAAATCCCTTATCACAACCGGCTCCCCCACTTCCACTGCTCCGTTCCCCCTAAAAAGGGGCTGGTCGAAATCGATTTCAGCGTATTCCGCCGAAACGATATCGAACTCCACCTGTCGGTATGCCGGAACCGCCAGCATACGCGTGAATGCGGGTATATCCCCGCTCTTCACTCCGTCAAGCGAAAATAGATTAGTCCCATCGCTTTCGCGGTTAAAAAACAGACCGCGGCAATTGAATTCGATTTCAACAAAATTACTATTTTGCTCTAATACTTCCATACGCGCTGGAAGCGGTTCATCGACGCCCATCCAACGGGGCGCGGCATAAACGCCGGAAGCGATAACAGCAAGCAGCAGCACCGCTAGCAGTTTGCGTGACATAATAACCTCGAATTTTATTGAACTGTAAGCAAATCTCGATTACCGGTTTCAGCATCACATACAGCGATTGCATAAACCATCATTCGATGGATTCTCTTCACGAATCATCGCACAACGAAGAATGAAAATTCACGGCTCGTGTATTGATACTGCCGCTATTTTCAAGATAAAAATTGAATTTATCGATTTATCTATAAATAATCAAGTATCACCGCGCTTTTTTAAATCCCCGTATTGCTTCAACAACTCGCTGACATCCTCGCCCTTAGCCTCAAGTTCCTTGATCTTTTCCGTCAAATTAAACGCTTCCAGGCGGCGGTTCTTCGCTTTCAGCTTGATAATGCAGTCCTTCGCCAGTTGTTCGCCATCGCAAGGAGGCTCCCAAAGACAGCTTTCAGCGATGAAATTCCTCACATCCTCACTGGCAAAATCACTCAACATACTATGAACATCATTCAATTCCCCTTTAAGCCAGAGGCTTTTCATCCTGCCGAAGATGTCCTTCAACGCAGGATTGGTGAATTGCTCCGGTTCCAGCGATGGAAACACCTCTTCGCCTATATCGGGAGTGGAAATTAAGAGGCGCAATAAATCTTGCTGGGGGACTTCCGAAGGCGCCACCTCCAGCCGCTTGACCTCGACAACCTCCCCCGCATCCCTCCGGCCGCGCCTCAGTCTTCTTAGCTCCGACCTGAGCGCCGGAGCCGGCAATCTAAGCAGTTCCGATATCTCCTCCAGCGCCAAACTGCGTTTCATCTCCCCCGGAAGTTCAGCCGCGCTCTCCAGCATCTCCCGACCAAGCTTCTCCCGGGCGGCGCGCGTGCCCAAATCCCCTTCGGCGGACTGGTAATGGAATTCGAATAATGAAAGCCGCTTCGCTTTTTCCAATCCCGCAGGCCCAAACTCTTGAACGAATGAATCCGGGTCATGCTCCCCCGGCATCGCTAAAACCTCAACCTCCATCCCCGCCCCGGATAGCGCCCGCCCCGCCTTAATCGCGGCGGCGCAGCCCGCCCGATCCCCGTCGTAAACCAACACCGACCGCTCCGCATAGCGGCGCAACAGCTTCGCCTGACCCTGAGTCAAAGCAGTCCCCAAACCGGCGACAGCGTTTTCCAAGCCCGCGGATACCATCCGCAGCAAGTCGGTGTAACCTTCAACTAAATAGGCGAATCCCGCCTTGCGAATGGAGTCGCGGTTTTCGCACAGAGCGTAGAGCATCGTCCCCTTGGAAAAAGCCGCGTTCTCCGGGGAATTCAGGTACTTGGCAGCCTCCGGGTCCTCGCCCAGATAGCGCCCTCCGAATGCGCACACTCTACCCGCCAAATCCTTGATAGGGAACATCAGCCGATTGCGAAAATAGTCGTAATACCCCCCGGAATCCCGTTCCCGCAAAAGTCCGGCGGTGACCATCAGCTTCTGGCCGCCGGACAATGTGTCGGTGAAATTGCTCCAGCCGTCCGGGGCGTAGCCTAATTCCATCCGCTCCGCCATTGCTTTACCGAACTTGCGCGAAGCTAAATACTGTTTGGGAACCGCCGACTTCTTATACTGTTCCCGGAAAAACCGATGGCCCTTCAGGATGGCGTGGAACAGTTTCTCCCTGCCGGATTTATCACGGGATGTCTCCCTTGGAATTTCAATCCTCGCCCGCCGCGCCAAAAACTCCACCGCCTCCGGAAACAGCATCTTCTCCCGCTGCATTATGAAATTGACCACATTCCCCCCGGCGTGGCAGCTAAAGCAATAGTATATCCCTTTAGCTGTATTCACCGAAAATGAGGGCTTGGTCTCCGGGTGAAAAGGACACAGCCCAAACCAGTTAGCTCCCCGTTTTTTCAGGGAAACATACTGGCTGACCACTTCCAAAATGTCCGAAGCTTCGCGCACGCGTTCTATAAAATCCGGAGGAAAAGCCATCTTAGATTCTTACCAATATCAATGTATTATTCATACTAATTGAACTATTTCCAAATGCTTAATGTGTGCTGCTGACTCTCCCCAATCTGTCCGACAATGTCATTGCGAGGACACCGCAGGTGGACGAAGCAATCTTTAATGCTATAATAATCAATATCAATAAGATTGCTTCGCTTCGCTCGCAATGACAGAATGCGATTTTGTTGTTTTCAGATAGTCTGCCCGCACCCGACACCACGGTTATTTACAATCAGACCTCAATCTTATTCCCAATTCTTCAGTCCAATGTCTTCTATTTTTCCGTTATCAGTTCTCTGTTCTCAGCTAATTCCCCCCAGTTTCACTAGTGTCACCCCGTAATCCCCCGCGCCCCATTCGCCGTGGCGGAAATCCTTGACCATCTTGCTGTGAGATAAAATATCCCACACCACTTTCCTCAAAATCCCCTCTCCTTTACCGTGAATGATTTCCACCGTGTCGTAATCTGCGGTGGCGGCTTGAGCCAAGTAATCCTCCAGCCGAATTGCCGCCGTTGAACTGTCCAATCCTCTCAAGTCCAACACGGACGAAACCTCCGCGCTGGCGTATTTGACCCGCACCTGCTCCCGCTTCTCCTTCCGTTTCACCGGCGGCAGTTTATACAGTTTCGACTCTTCAATCCAGATTTTCACGCCCCCCGCTTCCACCTGAAACCGCTTCCGCGAATCCGGTCCCCCGATGATCCGTCCCCGAACCTCGCTCTCCTCCATCCGCACTTCATCGCCCACCCTGACCGGCTCCGAAGGCTTGGGCGGACGGCGTCTGGAAGCGGCTTTCCGGCGCCGGAACCGACCCCCCGCCTCCTCGATGATTCGGTGAGCCTCCTTGATAGCATCCTTGGAAGCCCCCTGCTCCTTGATAAGCTTAATCGCAGCTTCCACCGCGCGGTTAGCTTCTGCCACGATTTTTTCAGCTTCTTCCGAGGCGCGCTGCTTCAGCTTGGCTTCAGCGCTCTTGGCGTTCTTCAGTTTGTCTTCATATACATTCCTCAGCGACTCGATTTTAGCCTTTTGCGCAGCGATAGCAATCGATTCCCGCTCCACCTCCGTCATTTTCTCCTGAAGCTCGACAATCAGGTTCTCCATCGCGGCCTTGTCTTCGCCGCGGATTCCCTCCGCCCGAACGATAACCTCCCGCGGTAATCCCACCTTACCGGCGACCTCAAAAGCGTAGGACGAACCCGGAATACCCGCACGAAACTTATAAGTGGGGGAAAGGGTCTCCGGGTCGAATTCCAATGACCCGTTGACCGCCCCCTCCGTGCGGTGAGCGAAGGCTTTTAAATCACCTTTGTGAGTGGTCACAATGGTGAGAGCGCCGTCCTCTAAAAGTTTCTCCAGCATCGCTATCGCCAGCGCCGAACCCTCCATCGGATCGGTGCCCGACATTATCTCGTCGATTAACACCAGCTTGCGCGGCGCCTCGGTCTTCACCAACTTTGAAAGCTGGGAAACATGGGCGGTAAAGGTAGAAAGGTCGGCGGCGATGGACTGCTCATCACCGATGACCGCGTGAGCTTCCAGCGGAAGCGGGAGCGTTGTGCCCGGAGCGGCGGGAACGAAACACCCCGCCATCGCCATCAGCGTGAAAATGCCGATGGTCTTTAACGCCACCGTCTTACCCCCGGCGTTAGGTCCGGAAATCACCAGCGTCAGAGCCCCCTCCCCCATTTCCAGGTTCAGGGGGACCACATTCACCCCCTTTATCAACATCAATGGATGGCGGCCTTCGACAATCTTAAGTCTGTTCTCAGTGGTTACCAGCGGTTTGGAACAGTCGAATTTCCCCGCGTATTCAGCCCGGGCGAACACTGAATCAATCTCATAAAGCACACTCAGCGTCGCCTCTATCTCAAAACGGCTGCGGTGAACCAGAGCGGTGATTTCACGCAATATCCGTTCCACCTCCCGCTTCTCCTCCAACTCCAGCCGCCTGATGCTGTTGTTGATTTCCACCGTCTCCATCGGTTCCACAAAATAGGTCGAGCCGGAAGCGCTTTGGTCCACTAAGATGCCCTGCACCCGGTGACGCGCGTTATCCTTCACCGGTAAAGTCAAACGGCCGTCCCGGGTGGCGATGATATCCTCCTGTAGTAATCCTTGGTCGCTCCAGGATCTCATCATCTGAGCGATGACTTCACGCGAACGCCGTTTCTCCGAGGCGATGGAGCCCCGGATGCGTTTTAACTCGGGGCTGGCGTTGTCCCGAACTTCACCGGTCTCATCGATTGCGTGGTGGACCGAACTCTCATACTCGTCGAAAACGGACATCAATCCCGCCATATCCACCAGTAGTGGAGCATCCTTAGCCTTCCCTTCCAGGAACCTTTTCACCAACCGGGCGCTGCCTAAAGTGCCTGCCAGTTTGAGCAGCGTTTCCGCCGAAAGCATCGCCCCCGCCACCGAAACCCTCTTCAGCGCCTGAGTATAATCGTATATCCCGCCGAAAGGGGGATGCGCTCCGCCCTCCAGCAATTCGACCATCTCCCCCACCCGCCGGAGTTCCAGGTTCACTAACTCCACATCGCTTTGAGGGCGCAGCCGCCTCACCCGCTCAGCCCCCGGTTCGGAAGCCGCATTGGAAGCGATAATCTCCAGGATTCTATCGAACTCGAGTATTTCAGACGCGCGTTGATACATAACCGGCTAAATGCTCTCCTTAAGTTCTTCCACCTTCTCCTCAATATCAATCGGGAGGTCACGGCACTTCGCGGAAAACGGCTCCGCAATCCGCTTCATCTGCTGCAATACCGGCGCTGAAGACGCCATCGACCGCAGCTTGCTCTCAATGGGAGTAAAGCTGACTAACACCAGTATGAGCAAGACCACCAAAGCCCCCTCCAGCAGCCCGAAAATACCCCCCAAAATGCGGTTGACTCCTCCCAAAAACAGCTTCTTTGCCGCCTTGTTCAGGGCGCCGCCAAGCGCCCGCGCCACCATTGCGACCACAATGTATATCACCGCGAAGGAGATAACCGCCGACACCGTGGAATGTATCCCCACACTGGCGACATATTTACTCAGCGCCGGATAAAACTTCCAGGCAAGCAGCAAGCCGCAGGCTAAACCGGCGATAGCCGTCAACTGCCGTATCAAACCCAAACGCACCCCCTTGATCAGGAAAAACGCCAGGACGCCCAGTATAATATAGTCGATGTAAGTCATAAATACCTCTCCTCCTCAGATATTGTCTTCGGAAATGATTTGTTCTGTTTGATTTTCATATGTGCTATCCACTCTCCGTAGTCGAAAGCACATTCAATAATAATAACTACTTGGTCTAGGGTGCGGACAGCGTGTCTGAGAATAATCCAAGAGTGGCACAGAGTCCCCGAACTCTGCGCCATGTGACTATATTTCAGTTAGTTGATGTCGATTGCAGGCAGTCTATCTAAAAATATGTATTGTCATTGCGAGCGAAGCGAAACAATCTTATTGAATAACATAGTCGTAGGGTGGGTTTCAACCCACCAGACATCATTCCTGCGCAGCCGGAATCCCGCCTTAAAAAAGAGAACCTGCCGTACTGCTGATGACGCCTACACTTCGCAATAGCAATGGGTTACGGAAACAAATCTAGAATTTAAATCCTGTAAATCTTGTTAATCCTGTCTATTATATGGTTATTATAAAAATATTGAAGCGAAAAATGATGTCATTTCCGCGTAACAGTCTGTCCAAGAATACTACAATTAAGTCTGGCATTGTGCTGTCCACTCTCCGTAATCGAAAGCATATTCAATATTAATAATAATAAGGTGTCGGGTGCGGAAACCCGACACCACGGTTTAAGGATTTCGGTAACACGCCCTTCCTCATCGTTCCCACGCTCCCGCGTGGGAATGCAGACTAAAATCCTGTAAATCCTGTTAATCCTGTCTATTATAATATATTATGAATAATTCAGGTTAAAATCGGCAAAATAAAAAAACGCCAATATATTATAAAAAAAAAGCTCCCCGCAATC
>CAYQZD010000001.1:63212-123717 GCA_964421875.1 uncultured bacterium | reverse complement strand
TAGAAAGCAAATCAAATATCACAAATCAAAAATCGAAAATCAAAAATCATCGCCGTAATAGCCACCATAGCCAGTGAATTCTTCTTCACCAGCACCAAGCACGAATTTACGATTTAACGATTTCACCGACTCACCCCGTGAACATCTTCTCCACCTTTTTCGAGGATTGGGGGATAGTGAACACCACCGCCCGGTCGCCGGGATGCAAAGCGGTGTCCCCCACCGGAACAACCACCTCCCCTTCGTGCGCCACCGACCCCACAATCACCCCTTCGGGAAAGTCGATGTCCCGCAGCATTTTCCCCACCAGCCGGCAGTGGTCGGGGATGACGAACTCGATGATTTCCGCGTCGATGCCCCGCAGGGTGTTCACCGATATCACAAATCCCTTGCGAATGAAGCGGAGGATGGCGTTAGAGGTGATAATCCGCATATTCACCGCCACATCCAGCCCGATGGTCTTGATAATGGGCAGGTAATCTCCCCGGCTGACCAGGGTGATAGTGCGCTTCACCCGCAAGTGCCGCGCTAAAAGTGAGGAGACGATGTTGTTCTCGTCGTCGTCGGTCAAAGCCACGAAAGCGTCCATCTCCGATATCCCCTCCTGCGCCAGCAGGTCGATGTCGGTGCCGTCCCCCTGCACTACTAAAGTGTTAGATAACTGTTCGGCAATCAGTCTCGACTTCTCCCGGTCAACTTCGAGCAGTTTCACGCTATAACCTTTCTCTGCGGATAAACGCCTCGCTACCAGCCGCCCGATTTTTCCCCCGCCCAGTATCATAATGTTGTGAAAAGGAGCCGGCTCTGCGGAGGAGAAACCGAAAACTTCCTCCAGCGACTCCCGCTTCACCGCGACATAGAAGCGGTCCCCCGGCATCACCTTCTCATCTCCGCTGGGAATGATGGTCTTCCCCTTGCGGAAAACCGCCACCGCCCGGAAGCGAAGCTCCTCGAAGCGGGGGACTATCTGGGACAGGGTCTGCCCCAATATGGGGGAATCCTCCTCGATGACAATCCCCGCCAGCATAATCCGGCCCCCGGAAAATTCCAAAAGGTCGAAGGCGCGGGGGTATTCAATCATCTTCAGAATCTCCTCCGCCGCCACCAGTTCCGGGTGAATCATCATGTCGATGCCCAGCTCACCGGGGGAGATGATAAAATCCTGAGAAGAATAATCCGCTTTCCGCACCCGGGCGATTTTCGTCTCCACCCCCAGTTTCCGCGCTATCATACAAGCCACGATGTTCACTTCGTCGGTGGAAGTGACCGCCACCAGCATATCGGCGCTTTCCAAACCCGCTTTCCGCAGATTACCCAGACCGGTGGCTTCGCCGTGCAGCGACATTACGTCCAGGGTCTCGTTGATTTTCGCCACTTTGGCGGGGTCGTTGTCGATGATGACAATGTCGTGTCCATCGCTGGATAGATTTTTAGCCAGATGGTAGCCGACTTCTCCCGCGCCAAGAATGATTATCTTCATAATATAGCGATTCCAAAAAAGATTGTCCTATGATTTGTCACTCCTGCGCAAGCAGGAGTCCAGTAAATAATACAAATACAAGAAGATGGATTCCCGCTTTCGCGGGAATGACATCCTTTTTCCGTCATTCTTTTCAGGAATGACTATAATCTAAAAATAATGACTAATTCTCAAGCTATGAAAATGTTTATCGTTTCAACCCCAGCGCCTCACCGCCGAAAGGCCGGGGATACAGCTCCCGCAAACTTAAACGCCGGATTTCGCCGCTGGCGCCGGCCAGGATGATTTCTATATCAGGGGCATAGTCCCATAACAACTGCCGGCAGGCGCCGCAGGGGGGAACCGGGGCGCCTCCTTCAGTCACCACCGCCAGCCGCTTGAAATCCTCTGCCCCCGAGGACAGCGCCTTGAACAGCGCGCACCTTTCCGCGCACACCGACAGCCCGTAGGAGGAGGATTCGATGTTGCATCCGGTGAACACTTCACCTTCGGCGGTTTCAATCGCAGCTCCCACTTTGAAGCCGGAGTAACCGGCTCGTGCGAAACGCAGCGTATTCCGCGCCGCCTCGATTAGCTCTTCTGTTGTAATGACGACTCCATTAATTAGAATAGATTAAATCCTTAAAAGCCGCACCTTTGATAACTTAGCAGGGAAATGTATCGGTCGCTTGCCTGCATTCCCACGCAGGAGCGTGGGAACGAGGAAATGCTGCAGAGTGCGGAGACTCTGCAGCACACAGTTTTAGCTTTCTGACTTGCAGACTTGTTGACTTGAAGACTATTTTCAGGATAAAATATACCGAAGTTTAAACAATTAATCAAGGATAGATTCTAATAGGTGGGAAAAGGCGCGGGAAGGACAAACCATCATTCGATGGTTTCTTTTCGCGAAGCATCGCACAATAAAACATGAAAACTTACGGCTCGCGGGATGCGCTGCCGCTATTTTCAGGATAAAAAAAACCTCCTGAAGCCTATGCTCAGGAGGTTTTCAGGCTGGTCGGCGTTTAGGTCGATATTCTCTCCTCATTGGAATTGACCCTTCGTTTTTTAGATTATGGTTGCTTATTTAATAATGATGGCGGATGTGGGACGCACCACGATTTTCGGAAGCAGCCCCGTGAACACCATGTTCCAATCGATAAGCTTTTTAGGGCTGGCGCGGTTGAAAATCTCCGACTTCTTTTCGGCAGGCTGCCAGCATTGCCCACCGGGCGATGCGAAAACCACACCGACAAAAGTTAGAATAATCAACACAGCAGCAATTTTCCTCAACATGATTCATTCCTCCGGATTTGTTATTGGTGGATAATCTATAACCGACTATATTTCAAAGACCGTCTTCTATTATATTAGACGAATACTGTGGCAAAAGGTTGTAAGGTTTTCAAAAAAACTTCTTCTATGATATAGATGAAAATATGTCGTCTATGAATGGAATCTCAATATCTTGAAAAATACCGATTTTTTAGCTAACTTAATCTTGTTGTTCCGGCAGGTCTTGCACGCTTTATGCGGGTGTGACCTGCCATTGAATCAAATCAGGTCTCCGTTGCTCTGAAGACCTGACTTAACTGGTTATGAATTGTTCTACGTTTGTTTTGACGGAATGAAAATGTCGGGATGGAGACCATCCCGACTCCATTGTTTTACCAGCGCTTACGGTGAGTTCGGATTCATTATTTCCATCATATCCGGTGAATTTTGTTCCAATATTAATTTGTTCATCTCCAAATTAGTTGCAAAATCTCTTGCTTTGCGGATTATTGCTCGCTGCTCTGCTGATTAATTCTCAAAACGTTGTCACTCCCGCGAAAGCGGGAGTCCAGGAAAATCTCTTTAAAAAAAAACTGGATTCCGGCTTTCGCTCGGAATGACAAGCAAGTCTTTTTTGGCTAATGCCCCAGCTTTGATCTGTACTGGATAATTGCAACTAAAATGGAGAATAGCCATTAATTTTTAACCTTCAGCGGTAAATCTTTTCGACTTGTAAACTTGCTAACTTGCAAACTTTCAAACTATTATAGTAATATGCACATCCCCGATGGATTCATAGCCGGCGAAATCAACGCCGCCGCCTACGCCGTTTCCTCCGCCGCAGTGGGCTTAGCCCTGGCCAAAGCGGGTAAAGACCTTTCGGAGAAACAAATCCCGCTGATTGGCGTGACAGCAGCTTTCATCTTCGCCGCTCAGATGATAAATTTCCCTGTCGCCGGAGGCACCAGCGGACATTTCCTGGGCGCAGTTTTAGCGGCAGTGTTGATGGGACCCTTGTCAGCGGTTTTGATTATGGCGATGGTTTTGCTGGTGCAATGCCTCGGTTTCGCCGACGGCGGACTCACCGCATTGGGGACTAACATTTTCAATATGGGGATTGTCGCCGGAGTCGGCGGCTACGGAATTTTCGCCGCGGTGCGCGCGCTCCTGCCCAAGACTGACGCCGGTTTCACCGCTGCGCTCTTCACCGCTTCCTGGGCTTCGGTGGTGATGGCTTCCGCCGCCTGCGCGCTGGAACTTGCGGTGTCGGGAACCTCGCCCTTCAAGCTGGTCTTACCTGCGATGGTGGGTGTGCATTTGATTATAGGCCTGGGCGAAGCGATTATCACCACCGCGGTAGCCTCGATGGCGCTCAAATTCCGCCCCGACCTGATATACGCCCTCGCTAAATCCCAAATCGGAACCGCGGTATTGCATAGAGGGAGCAAATGAAGGGTAAAAGCTACATCTGGCTGGGTTTATTAGCGGCGCTCATCGTCGCCTTTTTCCTCTCCCCCTACGCCTCGAACTACCCTGACGGATTGGAGAAGGTCGCGGAAAAACTCGGCTTCATCGACTCCTCCGAAGGCGCGGAAACCTGGACCGCCTCCCCTGCCCCTGACTATGAAGTCCCCGGAGTCGGAAATTCCCGCCTTGCCACCGGACTGGCCGGAGCCGCCGGAACCATCGTCCTGTTCGCTTTGGGATGGGGAGCCGGAAGACTGCTCAAACGCAAACGCAGCCACCATATTCAGGGAAACTGAAGTGCATCACGACTTCCTTGACAAATATTCCGACCGGGACAGCCTGGTTCACCGCCTCGACGCCAGGGTGAAAATCGCCTTCTTTTTCCTCTTGATAATCACCTGCGTCAGCACCCCGGCGCACCACTTCCAGGCTTTTTTCCTTTATCTGGGAATGCTGGCGGCGGTCTGGAGCCTGTCTAAAGTGCCTCTGGGACACCTCCTGCGCAAATCGCTGGTGGTGATTCCCTTCGCCGTTATGGTCTCAGCCTTCATCCCCTTCATCGACACCGGCGAGCAAACCGGGGGCGTCAGCCTGGGAATCGGCGCGGAGGTGAGTCCGGCGCGGCTGCTCCTCTTTTGGAACGTAGTGATAAAATCCTATACCGCGGTGATCGCCCTCATCCTGCTCCTTTCCACCACTGGCTTTCCCGCTCTATTAAGTGGTTTTCGCAGCCTTAAAGCCCCGGCTCTGCTTATCGATATGCTGAGCTTCCTCTACCGTTATATCTTCGTCATCATCGACGAGGCGCACCGGATGAAAAGAGCGCTAGATTCCCGGCTCTATCGCGGGCGGTGGCTGGCGCAAACTAAGATTATCGGCAGTCTGCTGGGAACGCTCTTCCTTCGCAGTTATGAGCGGGGCGAAAGAGTGTATCTGGCGATGTCTGCCAGGGGCGGCGCCGCTGGTATCGGCGACGTCTCCAAATCCCTCGCCGTAAAAGACACAGCGGCTCTGATTGCGGGGATAGCGGCGTTAATCGCGGTCAGATTGGCGGTAGCGTGATGGAGCCGATTGTCCGTATTAAGGATTTGTCCTACCGTTACCCTGACGGCACGCAGGCGCTGAATGGGATTTCCCTCGACATTTTCCCCGGCGAAAAGGTGGGGATTATCGGCGCCAACGGCGCGGGAAAATCGACCCTCCTGCTCCACCTGAACGGTTTGCTCTTCACTGAAGGAGCAGTCGAGGTCGGCGGAATTCCTCTGACCAAGAAAAGTCTGCGCCAAATCCGCCGCAAGGTGGGAATTGTCTTCCAGAGTCCCGACGACCAGCTCTTCTGTCCCACCCTATACGACGACGTCGCCTTCGGACCCCGGAATATGAGACTCAGCGATGTTGAAATCGAGGAGCGAGTCCGGGAGACCCTGAATCAGGTCGGTCTTGACGGGAAAACCGGGAAAGGTTCATTCCATCTGAGTTTCGGCGAAAAGCGCCGGGCGGCGCTGGCGAGTGTTCTTGCTATGAGACCGGAATTGCTCGCTCTGGACGAACCCACCAGCGGATTGGACCCCAAAGGCAAATCGGAAATCATAAGCCTGCTTCAGGCTTTAGGCGGGACTCAGGTCATTGTCACTCACGACATCTACAATCTTCCCAAGCTGGCTCAGCGGGCGGTTCTGATGGCTGGCGGGGAAATCATTGCGGACGCCGGCGTGGAGGAGATTTTAGGAGATGAGGAATTGTTGCGGCGGGCGGAATTGGTGTAACAATACAATGTCCTTTTTACGGTTAGATTATGCCTCATGACGTTTTCCAGCAAATGACTCGATTTTTCCAGGGCAGGTCGGTTCTCGTCGCCCTTTCCGGCGGAACCGACAGCGCCGCGCTGGCGCATTTCCTCAGCCGCGTCCCCGGAGTTGAGCTGACCGCCGTCACCGCCGCCGGACCGCATATGCCAGCCTCGGAACTGAAACGCGCGGAAAGGTTCTGCCGGGAAAACCGAATAAAACATATCTTCCTTCCCGCAGATCCCCTGGAAGCCGACGAAGTCCGGCGCGGCGACAGCCAGCGCTGCTATTACTGCAAAAGGAGAGTCTTCTCCGCCTTGAAACATCAAGCGGCTCAGATGAGAGCGGACCTGATAGTGGACGGCACCCACCACGACGACAAATCCGACTACCGCCCCGGAATGCGGGCGCTGAAGGAGCTGGAAGTCTTTTCACCCTTCCTCGAATTCGGCCTGGGCAAGGTGCAGATACGGCATTATATGATTGCTCACGGGTTGGAAGAGCACATCCACCCTTCCAACGCCTGCCTTATTACCCGCCTCCCTTACGGGGCGGAGGTTTCGCGGGAACTGCTGAAAACCATCGACCGCGCCGAAGATTTCATCCGCTCTCTGGGAGTGACTCAAGTCCGCTGCCGGGTGCACGGAGCCCTGGCTCGCATCGAAGTCGAAAAGGAAGATATACTCCGGATATTGAA
Organism: uncultured bacterium; assembly: GCA_964421875.1. Classification (GTDB taxonomy): domain Bacteria; phylum Electryoneota; class Tariuqbacteria; order Tariuqbacterales; family Tariuqbacteraceae; genus CAYQZD01. Next base: position 117,029 of record CAYQZD010000001.1, on the reverse strand, counting down.
CGAAAGTGAATCTATAACGGTGAGGTTCTCCCAAATGGGTTTTAAACATATAACCCTCGATATTAGAGGATACAGGACGGGAGGGGCGAATTGAATCATCCCATAGACATCGATTTCGACCGCGGCGGTAGGACCGGTTTCCCCGAAGTTGTTTACTGCGAATTCAAAACCGCGGACCAAATCGCCGATATTATCCAGGCTTTCCAAGAAAAGAACCAGCCGGTGATGGGAACCCGGCTTACACCGGAAAAAGCCCTAAAACTTAAAAGCCGCTTCGATGACTTGCTCTACGATGAAACGGGAGGGTATTTCATCGCGGGCGCAATGCCTGAAGTGAATAAAAAGGGCAAAGCCCTTATCGTCACCGCCGGGACTTCCGACGACGCCGTGGCTGAAGAATGCGGCGGCGTCCTCAGGTTCTTCGGTTTCCGGGTGGATAAAGTCGGCGACTGCGGAGTGGCTGGAGTCCACCGCCTGCTGGCGCACCAGGAAAAAATCAAGAGCGCCGACGTGATTATCGCGGTTGCGGGGATGGAGGGAGCGCTGCCGGGAGTAGTGGCGGGGCTGACAAAAAATCCGGTCATCGCCATCCCCACCTCCGTAGGATACGGTGTCAACCTGGGAGGGCTTTCCACACTGTTCACTATGCTGACATCCTGCGCCGGAGGAATCGGTGTGGTCAATATCGACAACGGATACGGAGCGGCAATCCTCGCCGCGAAAATCCTCGCATTGCTCAATCCGGGTGAGGAAAAATGAAATTATACGCCGATATGGCTGGCGGCGCCGCCGGAGATATGATACTGGGCGCGATGATAGACTGCGGACTCCCGCCGGACCACCTCACCGCCGAGGTGGATAAACTCGGTCTGCCCCAGCTTAAGTTCGAAGCGAAACGGATCGACCGAGGCGGAATCGCCTGCGTCAAACTCGATGTCGTCAAAGCGGAAGAGAATCATCATCGAACTTTCGCTCAAATCCGGGAGATGATAGAATCCTCCGAACTGTCACCTAAAGTCAAAAAGACATCGGTGAAAATTTTCCGCCGGCTGGCTGAAGCGGAAGGAGCGGCGCATAATGTGAATCCTGAAAACGTTCACTTCCACGAAGTGGGCGCCGCCGACTCCATCGCCGATATCGTGGGCGCGGCAGTGGGATTAGAATACTTTAAAGCCGATGGTTTCTACCTTTCAGACTTCATCCTGGGCTCGGGGACGGTGGACAGCGCCCACGGCGTATTGCCCCTGCCAGCCCCGGCAACCCTGCGACTCCTTCAGGGCTTTCGCTTCCGTAAAATCGACCTCCGCGGCGAACTCACAACCCCCACCGGCGCGGCAATCCTCACCGCCTGCTCACTGGGTCAGCTCTCCTCTATGCCGCACATCTTCGAAAAAACTGGTCTCGGAGCAGGGACGCGGGAATTAGAAGGGCTCCCTTCATACTTCAGGCTCTGGCTGCTGCAGGACGAGGCGCCTCCGGTTCCCGACGAAATCGTGCTCGAAGCCAATATCGACGATATAAATCCGGAAATCCTGCCTTATATAATGGAGCGCCTTTTCAAAGCCGGAGCGATGGATGTGTTTTTCACTCCGGTTACGATGAAAAAAGGCCGTCCGGGGCATTTAGTGACCGCCACCCTGCCCCGTGCCAAACTGGATCCGGTCGCCGCCGAACTTTTCCTGCAGAGCACCACCATCGGTCTGCGGTGGCGCCCGGTGAACCGCATCAAACTCCAGAGGGGAACCTGCGATGTCGATACCCGCTGGGGTTTAGTTACCGCTAAGTGGGTGGAAATCGATGGAACCAGGCGGGTAGTTCCTGAGTACGAGGTTTGCCGTAAAATCGCGGACAAGGAGAATATCCCCCTGATTGAGGTCTATAGGGAGGTCACGCTGTCCGCGGGGACCTCTGTATATTAAAGATTGATTTTCTTAACGCTTTCATCACTTTAGGTTATTGAAGTGTTTTGCTGTTTTGTCATTCCCGTCAGCCGTACGGCTGAAAGCGCGTCGGGAATCTGAACCTAAGATTCTCCTGCTGTCAGATTCCGGACAAGCCGGAATGACGGCAGTTTGAGGATAATTTCGTATAGGTAAACTGTTACAAACGCGTTAACAGGTTAGCTTAATAATTGTATTATCTGGTTTAAGCTCAGGTTCATTATTAATTCGATGCAGATTAAGTTTGAAAATGGGAATTTAATTCCATCTTCACTTGACTTTATCAAAAAAAAACAATATTATTTAAGACGGATAACTAACGCCATAGATTTTTTTTGTTATCTTTATCGGGAGGCATTAAGGTCGGTTTAATTAATTTAGTGTGTAATCCTTATGCGCTTCTATTGTCCCCGCGAGGAGAGAGTAGGGGAGGATAGACAATTATGTCTTGTTTTCTTAAATTGTTATGCGTCCAGCATAGATAACCTGACTGCATCCGATTCGCTTGCCTTCGACACACAACCGATTCCTCATTCCCTGAGTCCTGCTTTGCAACCGCTTCAGAGCAATCAAATAACGAATAACTCCGAACCTGCTCATAGTTTTGAATCAGTTTATAATATTCAAATATAAAAGGAGCTTTATTATGAAAGGGATAAGCCGCGTCTTGTTCCTGGTTCTGTTCCTGCTTCCAACCACTCTTGCCTTTTCCGCTGTAACCGGGAAAATCACCGGTAAAGTGATTGAAAGCGGCACGAACCAACCGCTTCCGGGAGTGAATGTCGTGGTGGAAGGCACCACTTTCGGCTCGACCTCCGACCTCGACGGATACTACTTCATATTGAACGTCCCGGTCGGAGTCTATAAGCTTAAAGCTTCGATGGTGGGTTACAATCCTGTGGTAGTGGATAAAATTGTCGTAACCTCAGACCTTACCACCACCTTCGACTTTTCCCTGGAGCAAGCCACTCTGGAATTGGAAACGGTCAACATCACCGCTGAGAGGCCGATGATTCAGAAGGACGTAACCGCCTCCCGAACCATAAAAACCGCTCAAGATATGGTGGCTATGCCGGTGGATAATATCTTTGAAGTGGTCAACCTCACCGCCGGAACCGTGGGCAATAACTTCCGCGGGGGCAGGGCTACAGAAGTGGTCTATCTGGTAGACGGCGCTTCGATTATGGACCCGGTTTATGGCCAGCGCCGGGGGTCGGTGCCCTCCGACGCTGTGGAAGAGCTTTCCACTGAGACCGGAGGGTTCTCTGCGGAATATTCCAACGCTCAGTCCGGTATTGTGCAAATGGTGATGAAGGAAGGAACCGAACGCCTATCCGGCTCCATCCGCTATAAAACCAACGATTTTGGTTCCAACGATTTCTCCGGTAAGGAGGGGCTAAAGGATTTCCAGGCTTCTCTGGGCGGCCCTGTACCCTTCTCGAAAAGCCTCCCTGGCCATGGAATGAAGTTTTTCGGAGCGGTGGAACTTTACGATACCAAAAATTTCTTCCCCAATGAAGATTCCACATCGTATTCCTACAGCGGTAAGCTCACTTACAATATTACCGGGAAGCATAAACTGGCGCTCAGCGGCTTCTGGAACGACCAGGATTATACCAGATACCGGCATCTTTGGAACCGCACCTCCAAAGAAGACCTTTGGTTTGACGGAGACGATTTCTTCGACAATGCAGACAGTCTGGGCAGCCCGCAAACCTGGGTCGGCAACGGCCAGGTCGATACCGAAGACCTAAACCACAACGGAATGCTCGACCCCGGCGAAGACCTCAACGGAGACGGTGAAATCCAGACCGAAGACCTGAACCACGACCGCCGACTGACGGAATATAATATGCTGGAGCACACTCCGATATACGAGCGCACCACCAACAAGTTTTCGGCGACCTGGACCCACAACCTCAGCGCCAGAACCTTCTATGAACTTCAGGTTGACCGTTTCTTCACCAAACTCCACAGCAACATCAACGAGCGCATCAACGAGGACGCCAACGGCAATGGCATCCTCGACCTCGAAATCTGGATTCCCATAGACTACCTCGCCGATGTTCAGGATACCATATCCGGCAATATTATTTATGACAACAGGTCCCGCCCCGATCTGGCTACCGCCTTCTTCATCGATTACAACGGCAACGGCGAGCGGGACTACGAAGACTTGAACGGAAACTGCGTCTGGGATTGGAACGCCTATGGGCGCGACACCGACCTCTTCAGGGACGATGACGACGACGAATTCGTGGACGCTTCCAGCGAAGACCTGAACGGAGACGGCTTCCTCCAACCCTGGGAAGATGTCAATGAAAACGGCCGCCTCGACCGAGACTGCTTCACCTGGGAAGAAGTGGTCAAGCAGCTCTCTAATGACGATAAGGACGAAGACGGCTTCTACCGCTACGGCAGCGCCGGTGGTGTTTATAACCGTGCACGATGGTACAACTATGACCGCACCCGCTGGCACGCCAAAGGAACAGTATTCTCCCAGTTAAACCAGTACCACCAGATTAAAACCGGGCTTGAAGGGGAATTTCTGGAAATCTTCGACCATGAAGTCGATTACGCATCCGGCGGCAATGTTTACGGCCAGAACTACACCGAACGTCCCTACATCCTGGGAGTGTTCGCTGAGGATAAGATGGAGTTCAAAGGGATGGTGCTGCGGCTGGGCTTGCGCTACGATGTGCTCGCCGCCAATTTCGAAAACCATCCCACCGACATCACCGACCCGGTGACCGATCCCTCGCTGGGCGGCGAAATAAAGGACCCGACCTCGGTGCCGACCAAAACCTATCTATCGCCCCGATTCTCCGTCGCCTTCCCCTTCACTACTAAGGATAAGCTCCGTTTCAATTACGGTAAATACATACAATGGCCCCCGATGGAACGGCTTTTCGAAAACACCAACTACGATTTCTCAGGCGCCTTCCCCCGCATCGGAAACCCAAACCTCGATCCTGAAATCACCACCCTGTACGAGGTCGGCTGGGAACATATGCTTTACTATAACCTGGTGTTGAGCGCGGTGGGTTACTATAAAGATATTTCCGGTCTCACCGACGTCAGACAGGTATTCTACGACCCCCGCAATTGGTACGGCCTCTACTATAATATAGACTACGGTAATGTCCGTGGTTTCGAGTTAAGCCTGGATAAGCGGGGAACCTGGCTCTCCGGTTCGATCAACTACACCTATTCCGTGGCTAAAGGGAAAAGCTCCTCCCCTTACCAAAACTACATAACCGTCTGGGCCGGAGACATTATCCCCACCACGGAGCAGTACCTCGATTGGGACCAGCGCCATATGGTCAACGGGAATGTGATGTTCCGCATTCCCCGCGGGGCGAAGGAATATAGCTGGCTGCAGGATTCCGGGGTCAATATCATCGGCCAATACGGCAGCGGCAGGCCCTATACTTACGCTCCCCGCGCCGGCAACGAGATTGTTGAAAACAACAAACGTCTCCCCTGGACCATTCGCTTCGACCTCCGCTTCGACAAGCGCTTCAATCTGAGCGAACGCACCAGCCTGCTGGCTTACTTGCAGGTGGATAATATCTTCGACCGTAAAAATGTGGACGCCGCCTACTTCCAGCAGGGCGGCGATTCCGGCGACTCCATCGACCCCGCTTGGTACGCCGTCCTGGACGATATGGACGGACAGTACAACGACCCCAAGGTCTGGGAAAATGAAAGGACTATCCGCCTCGGTATGGCGTTCCAGTTCTAATTTGATAGTGGGCGGTGAGGATGATGAGTCCCATCGCTCAATGGCATCATCGAAATGCAATTGGCTTTACAAAAAAGCAATAAATTCCTCAAAAGGAGGACTAAAGTGAAGCGATTATTCATCGCCATTATATCACTCACCCTGATATTAACCGCACTGGCCGGAGCCGATGTCATCGACAAAAACAAGGGCTCCAAAGGCGAGAGAAATATAACCGCGCGGCCTCAGCCCGACTATCTGGTGCATGATGTGGGGAATGTATGGTCCGCCACCAGCAACTTCGGCAACTACGGCGATCCTAACTCCGGCACTACCAAACGCCCCTCCGCTGAATGGCCCGCCGGAACCCAGACATATTACATCTGGGAAGGAAGATTCTGGGTGGGAGCTATCGTTGGCGGAGACCTCCTGGTTTCCCACGCCGACTACGGCAACTATGAGTTCGAACCTACCGAAGGCACCGCTTTCTCCATCGGACCCGCGGTCAGCAGCTCCAAATCCATCCAGGATAGCTGGTGCGTCTACGACGACCTGGAGGAAGCCGGAGGACATACCCCAATCGGGATGAAAATAGTCCAGCGAGGACTCACCTGGAGTATGCCGGAATATGCGGATTTCATCGCTTATGAATACTATATCATAAACATCAGCGGCGGCACCCTCAATGGCGTGATTCCCTGCTGGGTCTTCGACAACGACGTCTGCAGCGGCGACGGCGGCGACGCCGACCAACCCCACATCGACGACCTGGTGGACTACGACGGATACGCCTACCCCGAAAGCAGTAATCCCTTCAAATACGATATGGTGGAGAATCTGGACTATGACGGCGATGGAATAACTCAAGGCTACGATGATTGGGGCTGGCCCTACGGCAGGGGTGACATCAGAGCGGGTGTGCCCCTCAATCCTAACTACAACGAAGAATTGGTGGTTCCCGACGGAATTTGGGATGAATATCAGGTCTATGTGGACGACAACGGTCCCATAATCCTCCGCCATTACTCCCTGGATGGTTTCAGCGACACTTTGAAGTGGCAGGACGGTCAGGGCAATGAAACCGACCCCATCTACGGCTGGCTTATTCCCCGGAACACTTCGTATATGTACGATTCCGACTACCCCGCCTCAAGTGAAAATGATGTGGGCGAGCGCGCGCTGGGCGGAATGGGCTGCGCCGGATTCATCGGCGGACGCATTATCTGGAGCGACCTCTTCACTAACAAATTCGGATATCCAGAGGGTTATCAAAAGACGGCGGAAGATACCGTCATCAGGCCCTATGTCCACCAGTGGTGGAACTGGGAATCCGATCCCGGCTCCGATGAAGAAAAATTCCAATATATGGAAGGGAGCCATTCCGCCTCCCTGGGACAGAAATTCCTCCCCCATCCCTTCAACTACCTGGCCGGAGCCCCCACCTTCGACTATCGTTACCTCTCCAGCACCGGACCTTTCAACGGCTGGGCTGACGGAGACACTATCCGCCTGGTTTACGCCTACGGCGTGGGCTTGGGTCTGCAGGGGATGCGCGAAGTCCTGGACAATTCGATCTACGCATATTACTCCGGCTCGGTCTGGAGCAATCCCGGCGAACCCTCCAACTTCGATGAAGATGCCCACTGGCAGCTCCCCGCCCCCCCGGCAATCCCCTCCCTCTCCTACAGCCCCGCTGACCAGTTGGTTAACCTGGTGTGGGATAACAAAGCCGAACACACCGTCGACCCATTCCTCGGTTTGGTCGACTTCGAAGGTTACAAGATTTACCGCTCCAAATACAATACCTCCGCCTGGGAACTGATATTCGCCTGCGATAACCGGGACGATTCCGTATATGTTTTCAACACCGACGGCGACACCATGAGGAACAACGCCGGTAATATTGTAAAGGTCAATCTGCCGCCAGTGACCGGATTCTATGTCGACCCGGTATCGGCGGACACGATCTATAACAACCATATCTTCCGCGACCGCGGCGGATTAACCCCCTGGAACCGCACCGCTGAATCATTGATAAACGGACTCCCCTATTACTACACTGTGGTCGCCTACGATTTCGAGGGCACCGAATCCGCCAAAAGCAACTACGCTAAGACCTCCGCCGGAGCGCCCTCGCCGGTGTATCCTCGGAGCGTCCCTCCGGCCGGCGCCAACGACCTCTCAAAAGTCAAGGTAGTGCCCAATCCCTATAAAGGAACCCACATCGGCGAACCGCGCTATTCGGACTTTGTGCGCTTCATCCACCTGCCCCGGCAGTGCAAAATCTCCGTCTTCACCCTCACCGGCGACCTGGTCAGGGAGATTTACCACAACGACGCCAATAGCGCCGAAGAGCAGTGGAATCTTATCTCTCGCAGCGAGCAGTCGGTGGTTTCCGGACTTTACCTCTATGTGGTGGAGACCGATGACGATAAGAAAATCGGCAAGATGCTGATAATTAGATAAACCGCGATAGTCTGCAGGTTTCGATTTACGGCCTGTATCGCCTGTTTTTTCCGCTTCCCCCGTTTTCAAAAGGGGGAGCAATCAACCGTGAAAGTTAGAAAATATCAAATATCAGGGGAATGCAATGCGAAAACTGTGCGTTCTGCTACTGCTGCTGCCCCTCGCAGTCTATGGGGGTGAGATTGCCAAGGTGGGCACAGTGGGCAGCCAGTTTCTTAAAATCGGTGTTGGCGCTCGCGGAGCGGCTATGGGAGGCGCTTTCGATGCCGTCTCCAGCGACATCAGCGCCGTCTTCTGGAACCCCTCAGGATTGGTTCACGTCGAAGGAACCAGCGTTTACCTCTCACACATCGAATGGCTGGCCGACATCAACTATGAAGCGCTGGCGGTTGCCAAAAGTTTCGGCGAAGTCGGAGTTTTCGGACTCTATGTTACCTACCTCAATTCCGGTGACATTGAAGAGACCACGATGGCGGATCCCGAAGGCACCGGAAACAACTTCTATGTTGACGACATGATGCTGGGTATTTCCTACGCCCGCAGGCTCACCGATAAATTCGCTTTCGGAGCGAACCTTAAGATGGTGCGGGAAAAACTCGATGAGGATATCTCCACCGCCTGGGCTACGGACCTCGGAATTACCTACTATACCGGCTTCAAATCGATGCGTTTGGGGATGTCGATTAGAAACTTCGGACCGGAAATCCAACTTTCCGGGAGTTATCGGGACTATGATAACGGAGTCCGGCTCCCTGACGAGGAAGAATTCCTCCCCTACCATTTCCCGATGACCTTCAAGCTCGGTGTGGCAATGGAATTGGTCGATACTCCCGATAACCGGCTGACTTTAGCCGCAGACCTCGAACACCCCAACGACAACCTGGAACGGTTCAACCTCGGCGCCGAAGCCTATATGTGGAAAACCTTTTCCCTCAGGGGAGGATACACCCTGCGTCACGACACCGCAGGCCCCGCCTTCGGAGCGGGCTTTATGTGGCAGAAAATGAGCCTGGACTACGCGTATACCGACTACGGTATCCTCGATTGGGTCCACCGCTTCGATTTCATCTTCAATCTATAGGGGAGTTAAAGAATGAAAAAAATACCGTTTATTATAAGCTTGTTATTACTGGTTTGGACTTCCGGCGCTTTAGCCGCCGCTCCCGGAATCGAGCGGGCGCTCTTCGATGAAGCCGGTAACATCCTGGAAATCCACTTCGACGCGCCAGTCCTCACCGACGCCGTAAACTTCAACATCGGCGGACTCTCCTTCAGCGACGGCTCCGGCGATGTAGTCGAACTCAACGGAGGAGAGATTCTGAATGCCTCCCCTCAAGATACAGTCATCAGGATTAAGCTCACCTTTATGGGCAACATCGGTTTCTATCAGCTCGAAATCGAAGGTAAAATCTACGATTACTACACCTGGGGAACCGACTACCGCCGCCTCGAGGATCTGGAATCTCTGAACCACGACAACCTCACAATGTCCGCCCGCCGGCTGACATATATGGGGATCAATTACGATACCAACACTGATATTACCGGCATAGATCTGGATTACATCGCCGACACCGACCCTCCCCAGCTCACCTATGCCGAATATATCGCGGGGATGAACCGCCTGCGCTTCGTCTTTGACCGGCCCGTTCAGTGGGACGCTATCGATGAGGACCGGATGCACTGGTGGCTGGACTCCCTGGGATTCCAGCACCGCGACCCCGGCAACGGCATCCTGGACGCCGATGAAGACCGTAACGACAATGGCGTCCTCGACCTCGAACCCAATGTCGACTACCTCTCCATCGCCGTCAGCGATACCTTCGGCAGTATCACCCTCTCCGCCGGAGAAATTATCCAGACCGCCGACAGCGACACCATCGAAATCGCCCTGGTCCGAACCAACTACCGCCCCATCGAGTCCCTCGCCACCGATATGCTCAAGCTCTCGTTCCCCAATTACACCTTCGTCGACACTGACTTCAATCCTGTAGCGCCCCAGACCGAATTCGATCTTGGTTTTGTGCCGGACACTATCCCCCTCGTCGTTGACAGCGCCACTTACGACAAGTCCAGAAACGAACTCAGGGTTTATTTCGAGGGGCGCAGCCTGGGACGACCTTTCTCCGTGGTGCCTAAGTTCAAAATTGTGAAGGACGACACTATTCCCCTTCAGGGCTCCTCCGGGCCTCCGGTCATCTCCGCCGACAACATCAAAATCCCGCTTATCCCGGTGGACCAGATGGCGGTTGAAGCGATGCTGAACAACACTTCCACCGATACCGTCAAGGTCATCGTGGAGAGTTACGCTATCCTCGATGAATACGGTAACGGCAACGAGCACGATTGGACTTATGTGAATGTTCTGGAGGAAACCGGCAGCCACCGGCCCCCGGTAGTGGATTCGATATATTATGACGCCGGAGTCAACATCCTCACCGTCCAATTCGACGTCAGGCTGCTGCTTCAGACCGGATTGGTGGATATCCAGGGTTTCTCCCTGGTTAATGGAGAAGACACCATCGCCTTCACCACCCAGGATTTCGGCGGCTTCGGCAGCCGGCTGGATATAGAACTCAATCCCACCGATGAGTGTAATGTTGAAGGAGTTCAGGACACGGATAACTTCCTTCTGCTGCTGGAACCCTTCTCTGTTTATCAGCAGCCACGAATGAACGGAAACTGGGGATTGACCGCTGACAGTTTAGTCCGCGTCGGCTATACCCCTGACTCCACCACTCCCCTGCCTGACTACGTCAAGTATAACAGCACCGACCAAACGCTGATACTGCATTTCACCGACGCTATGAGCGATTCGGTGGACTTTTCCAAAATATTCTTCGCTGATACTAGTACTAGCATCACCGGAGCCGGGGTCTCCTACGGAGACACCGCCGAATATGGTATGGATGCGCCCGCCTGGCTGATCTTAGGCCTAACCGATGCTGATGTGGCAGGCATTGAAGATACCAGCACCGTCCGTGACGCCGTGATTGTATCCCTCGATGAGGGAGCCTTCAGAAACAAAGAGGACCTGGAAAGTCCCGACCTGATGAATTTTATGGACGGCGATTACCTCTTCGATGCCGTCGGACTCGAATCAGACACGGTGAAGGTGCTGGCGGGAATCGGCAGGGACTTCTATCTCATCAGCAGGGAAGCATTCCCCACCCTTGACCGAACCATTCCCGCCACCATCCGCAAAGTGGGAGAACACTGCCTCATCTGGGTGGCGGATGACCAATGGACGCCCTACGATTCGGTCGATATGTTCGGCTCGATTTATTACACCAACAACGGCGCGGTTCCGCTGCTCCCCGAAGAAGTCGATGTCGTATATAACCATTTTGAATCGATTTACGACAGCGTTATCGGCTATTTCGCCGCCGGGATGGAAAGTAATATACCGGAGGTGGTAGACATCTTCCTCTGCGATGTCAGAGACGAATACAGTCTGGGGCGCAACGACACCAAAGACACCTACTGGATTGGCTCCTTCTTCAACGCCAACGACCAATACACCGAATTCCAGGCCGGGGACGAGTTTAACACCAATGAAATGGACCTGATTTATATCGACACCTGGCCCCAGCTCTACACCGACGAAGATTCGAGCTGGTATTGGTACGAAACCAGCTCCACCCGCGAATGGAGGCTCAACCTGCCTCCGGGCCGAGACAATCCGACTTATGATGTAACCAATATACCAATCACCATCAATAACGCTATCGACAACGCCTACGCCAAGCTGGTATGCTACAAGGTGGATAGATGGGAGAGTCAATGGATGGTGGAAGGTTTCGCTTCTCTCGCTGAATTATTATTAGAGGGCGAAGCCAGCTTCTATGGCGCCGGTAGTCCCACCACCCCCACCGCCAATTCTCTGAAAAACTTCTCCACCGGATTAAAATCCCGCATCGACTTCTTCAATGCCTATCTCTTTGTGCTTTACTTGTATGAAAAGTTCGGGGGGATGGAATTCATCGAGAAACTGGCGGTGCAGCCTTCGGTGGATATGAGCTCGATTAACATCACCTTCCAGCGCCTGCTGCAGGACCCCAGCGCCGGAACTCCGGTGGTGAGACAGCGCTGGAGCGATTACACCGCCAAGGATATCTTCAGCTACTATGCGATGGCTTGCCTGCTGGACACCACCAATATGGACTATACAGCAATCGATCCCACTATCGCTCCCGATGATACAATGTTCAACTTTGCCAACGTCAATGTTCAAGGTGTAATCAGCAGTAAGAACGCCACCGCGATGAAATGGGACCTTGCCAAAGGCCCCCCGCCCTATAACATCAACCAGGAAGAGTGGTCTTTCGAATATTTCTATAGCACCTTTAATCCTTTATCGGGTCTGACTAATCCTTTGATTGCCGCAGTGGACAATACCGGAGGCGTTTCGCCTATGGTGGACACAACCCGTATAAATGTCCTGCTCCCCTTCAGCGAAATAAATGTCTCGCGGGTGCTTCTGAAAAACGAAGGAGTCAGCACTCCCAACGATCCCCATTTCTATTGGGAGTATTTCCCCTACGATACGGTGGAGAAAATGGTGTCCTTCGACCTCAGCCCTGACACCGCCTGGACGATGACGCATTACAAAGCTCAGGGTGGTTCACTGGCGGTCGCAGGTGACTATAAGACAATGGTGCTGGCTTTGACTTTCGGCGGAACCGGAAAAATCACCTACGGGATAGATTCGCTGGATATCTTTATGCTAAGCGTGGCGCAAAGTCCGTTGGTGGCAAGCCGCTTCGACATCTACCTTATCGTCTCCGATATGATATGGGGCGCCGGGCGGCAGGGTTCCGATGTCCCCGAAATCCGCTTCAACCTCGCCGGCGATTCCTTAGTCAACTCCCTGCCGATGGAGGCGGTATATAATTTAGCGGCTCCTGAAGATACCATCGGACTGAGCTTTTTCATCGCCTACGCCGACTTCGACACCCCGGGCGAATACGAAATCAGGGCATATTTCACCGACATTTCCGGAAGAGAATATCTTATCGGAGGAATGGAAAGTTTCTCCGTTGACCAATTCCATCCCGGCTCCACCCTGTTTATGAGCTGCGCCGGAGCCAGCTTCCGCTTCGAAGAAAGCGCCTTCTCCGCGCCTTTGAAACTGAGTCTTTGCGCGGTTCCCCAAAACGCAGCGCCCGGCGACAACCGCGAATTCCTCTACGACCGAGCCTTCTTCAGCGGGCCTCCGGTGGTGGATAGAATCCCCGTCGGACCCGCCTACAATCTCCAGCCAGCGGTGGAACTCGATGAACCGGTCTGGGTGTCACTGCCCTACGCCGAATACAGCGGCGAACACAGCCCCGGCGATATGGGCGTCTATCTGTATTATGAAGGCGAATGGGTCTACCTGGGCGGAATCCCCGATCCCGCAACTCAAACCATCAAGGTCCGGGCAAAAAGAACCGGATTGATGCAAATCCAATCCGGCTCTCACGGCGAAGTCTTCTTCCCGGTGCCTGAAACTTATTCCCTGAGGCAGAATTACCCCAATCCATTCAATCCCATTACCAGAATCGACTACCAGATTCCTCAGGCCGCCCAGACCACCCTCAAAATCTACGATGTCAGCGGCCGGGAAGTCGCGGCGCTTCAAGATGGATTCCAGAACACCGGATATTACTCCGTTTACTGGGACGGCCGCTCCCGCTCCGGAATCCCCGTCGCCAGCGGTATCTACTTCTATCGCTTGAAAACGGATAAATTCAGCAAGACCTGCAAAATGATATTCCTGAAATAAAAGGGTATCTGTATCGAAAAACGCAATTCGGTTCTAAGTAACCGTTGAAATCATGAATTCAATGCAACAAAGATAAATTCGGAGGATCAAGTATGATCCCCAGCTTTAAAAACGGGCTACTATACCTGACTGTTCTATCACTCCTGCTGGTTTGGGGGTGCGAACAGCAAAGCGACGATATCCCCACCGGAGTTCCGGTCGACGTGGGAAGCTTGATAGAGAACGGCTGGGATAACTTCGTCAGCGGCGATTATGCCGACGCCGTAACCGACTTCCTGGACGCTACTTCCAGGAACGCTCTGGCGACTGAAGCTTATCTCGGTTTGGGATGGAGCCATCTGCGAAACGCCGGATACAGCGCCGCCCTCTCCGCCGTCTTCAATGTCTTTTCCCTAATCGACCTCGGATTGGTGGATCCCGCCAGTACGGACCGGTTTAAGGCTGAAAGCTACGCCTGCCAGGCCGGCGCCTACCAGGGATTGTATCCCAGCGACATCCACGCTTACGCCCCCTTGGTAGTGGAAAACGTGGACAACGTCCTGGAACTTATGCCCAACTTCGTCTTCACCTACGATACCTCAGTGAACGCCAGAACCCTTAAGGTAGCCAAAGCCGACGCCTACTTCGTCCAGGGGGATTTCATCAACGCCCTTAAAACCATCAGCGAACTGGACTCCGCCGTTTACTACGATACCGATGTGGTGGCTTATATCGAATCCTTCGCGGTGGAAGTTGAAACTCTCTACGATTCCACCACCGTCTATGGGTACGGCCGGCTCAACATCGACACGGAACTAATCGATGTGGTCAAGGTGACGGACGATTTTCTCACCAATTCCGCCGGAGCGCTGCTTGAATACCATATTGAAAACTTCGTTCAGGGCGGCGGTCAAATTACCTTCTACGGCGCGCCGCCGCCGCAGATAGGCGACCTGTTTCTGGTGAACTACTACTATTCCCCGGACTATGACGATTTCAAAGCGAGATTGAGGACGATCATCGATTCTTACAGATAGAATTGGGTTCTTGATATCCCATTCAACTCATAATTAAAAGTGCTTGCCTAAGGAGGTGATCACGGCATAACAAATCTTAACAAAGTCAAAAAAGTCCAACGAAAATCCAAATCGGAGGAAAGTAATGAACAAATCACTAACTTCCTTAGCATTGGCTGCTTTGCTGCTAGTTTTCATCGCAGCGGGCGTCTATGCGGCGGATGACAAACTCTATCCCTTGAATCCTAAGCGGATCGACCTCAGGAGCGGGACAACCCAGTTTGACCAGGAGTTCCCTGTCACTCACGTGGATGAAGTGGCGGAGTATTACCTGGGCAGCGGCGCGGCGGACGATACCTTCTTCATCGTCTTTGAACCGCCCGCTGCCTGCTCGGTGAAATATGTGGAAATCCAGTGGTTCGATGCGGGTAATGTCAACGCTTTCGCCGCCTGGTTCAACCGCAATGCACTGCCCCCGCCGCCAGACTGCACTATGGGAACCGCGCCGAATCGCGGTACCAGCCCGGAAAGCCCCATCGCAGACTGGATCGCCGGACCAGTGCCTAACGGCGCCGCCGGCACCCAGCTTTGGGAAAGACTTGACCTGGGAGCCGAGTTCGTGGTCGGCAATTCCACCACCCTGGAACCCGACATATTCGGTGTCGGTTTTATCAAATCCGCCGAAGAACCGCATCCCCTGGCTGACAAAATGGATTCCAAGGGAATCCGTAAAACCTACACCTGGTTCGGAGGCCCCTGGATGTCGGGCTATGATTATCCCTGGGGCGCCTACAGCTCCGACCTGGTCAGCGGCACTGTGGTCGACGTAATGATGAAGGTGTGGGTCAGCTACCCCTGGGGGATGCCCATCCTGATGAGCAACTTCCTTCAGCACAACAACACCTATGACACTGCAGGACCCTATAACATCACCGTGGACCTGGTGGACGATGGAGTGGGAATCACCGCCGCCGACAGCGTTTACCTGGTTTACAAAGTGGACGGCGGCGCCGATAACTGGGTAATACTGACGGAAACCGCGCCCGGCAGCGGCACCTATCAAGCCGACATACCGGGCCAGGCGGTGGGCTGCGCAATCGCCTATCGTATTTACACGGTTGATGATGCCGGTTTGAGGAACGAGAGCGTTCCCAAGCTGTTCAACATTGTGGCGCCCGCGCATCCCGACGCCGACATACTCTTCATAACCTCCAACGTCTCCGGCCGTTTCACCGCTTACAACCAGGTGCTGTTCAACAACAATGTCTGGTATGAGCAGTGGGACGCTGACGGCAATATGGGAATCGACTCCTCAATCGTCAATTACGGCTGGAGCACAATCTTCGTGGTCGCCTGGGGCACATCGTCTGACTTAGTGCCCTGCCTCGATGAACCTACTCCCTTCTGCTACTTCCTCAACAATGGCGGGAACCTTGCCTTGATCGACCAGGATTACTTCTATGGCAACGGTCTCCCCGACTCCGGAGCGTTCGCCGCCGGCGATTTCGCCTACGACCACTTCGGACTCAGCCAGTACTGGAACGACCCCAATGTAGCGGGAGTATCCACCGCAGACTGCACCTACTACGGCGAAACCGGAGATCCCATCTCCGGTAACTTTATCGACCCCAACTACTATGAGACATACTTCGATACCAGCGGAGTCCATGAAGACCAGCCCTGGGGTGATTACTTCTCAGTTTCCAACGCCACCGAAATCTTCTACGGCGCCTATGACGCCAACGTTTACGGCTGCCGCTACGACAACGTTTTCAAGACCGTATTCCTCTCCTTTATGGCGGAAGCGTCTTGTGAGTACGACACCAACGCCGGCAGCTGGTACTATGGCGGACTGACGCCAAGCCAGGATTTCACCGACCTGCTGATGTGTACTATAAACTGGTTCGCGCCCACGCTGGTCAATCCCGGCGATAATACCATTCCCGCGGCCTACTCCTTGAGCCAAAACTATCCCAATCCCTTCAATCCAAGCACATCCATCAACTTCACGCTGGCGCAGCCGGGTGAAGTTAGCTTGAAGGTGTTCAATCTGGTAGGCCAGGAAGTCGCTTCGCTGGTGGAAGACCATATGGAAGCCGGCCCGCATACAATGCAGTTCGACGCCGCCGAGCTTGCCTCAGGTATCTACTACTACAAACTGACTGCAGGTGATTTTGAAGAAACCAAGAAGATGGTCTTGCTGAAGTGACATCTGCATTTTCTGACTAACCCCCCTTGCAAAAGGGGGGTTTTTTTTATATAATAGAGGTATAACCAATTAGGAAGGGCGTGTTGCCCAAACATCTATGTCGGGTTCGAGGACGAACCCGACTCCAACGCCCCCGTTTGGAGGCGGGATTGTCTCAATCCGCCGTGCTGTCGAGTCTCCGCACTCGACAGCAATCACCTGTTTTATAGGTATATATTTTCACGGTGAGACAAATGAAAAAACTATGCATAACAATCCTCATGCTGGCCGTTGCGGCGGCTTGGGCTCAACCTGTATTCATCACCGACTTCGCCTCCTTCCAAGCCGGGGAGAATTTGAGCCTGCTCCAGGTCTATGCCTTGATTCAACGCAATACCATGGAGTTTGAAGCTGAAGCGGAGGGGTACTGCGCTAACTTTGCCCTCACAGTTGAAATTAAACGGGAAGACAGCGTCCTGACCTCCATTAGCCGCATACATTCCGACCGTATCTCCCAACTGGACGAAATTAGCCCCGGGCATAAAATCCCCCAGGAAGTATCCTTCCATATCACTCCCGGAATCTACACCGTAGCCGTTTACATCGATGATAAACGCGCCGGAAAAACCGCCTGCCGGGAAAGCGAAGTTTCGGTTAAAGAGTTTCCCCAAGGAAAGCTCAGCGTCTCCGATTTAGAGTTCGCCTCCAAGATTCAAAGCGCCGGTGAAGCCGGTATCTTCGTGAAAAACAAGGTCTTGATTATACCCAACGCCGAGCGCATCTACGGCGACGACGCTATGACCGCTTACTATTACGCAGAGATTTACAACCTCTCCACCGGCGAGGAAGGGCAACAGCACCAAGTGTCAAGAACCATCCTCGATGAAAATATGAGCCTCTTTAAACAGCTCCCCCCAAGGACCGTCCCCGCATCCTATACCTCACTGGTGGAAGCTAACCTTTTCTCCTGCGCCACCATCCCCACCGGAACTTATCATCTTAAAATAACCGTCCGAGACGGTGTTACAGGCGACTCAGCCGTTGCTCAAGGGCGGTTCTGGGTTTACAAGAAGGATTCCCCGCCCGCAGTGTCAACTCCCATCACTTCCGGCAGTCTCCGGGAGGAAATAGACAAGCTCACCCTTGAACTGGCCGGAGCCGAACTGGAATTCATACGTTATATCACCGATAAAAGCGAAAAAAAGATGGTTAAGAAACTGGAGCCGGAGGGCTATAAAAACTTCCTCCTTGCCTTCTGGAGGGATAAAGACATAAGTGGTGAGATGAGGCGTGATTTCTTACAAAGAGTCAATGACGCCAACCAGCGCTATAGTTCTCTGCTGCAGGAGGGTTGGATGACCGACCGGGGGAGAGCGCTTATCATCTACGGCAAGCCTGATTTAGTGGAGAGGAGGGATTTTGGCGTGGATGAACCTGACGCTCAAATATGGCACTACGACCATTTGGAAGGGGGCATAGTATTCGTTTTCGTGGATATGAACGCAACCGGGGATTTGAAGCAGGTCTATTCCACCAAGCTGGGCGAATTTGTCGATGCTACCTGGGTCAAACGGATGGAAACCAGTTACTGGGGGATATTGCAGGAAATTCGCAGTCGAAGATAATTTGACTATACATCGATGAATGAAAAATTATCCGCCCTCTGGAAGCTGCCGGCGGGGATTGCCCTCTTCGTCATATTACTCATCCTCCCCTGGGGCGAAGAACTGTCTATCGAAGGCAAACGGATGGGGGCGGTGGCGGCTTTGATGGCTTTCTGGTGGGTGACCGAAGTGGTTCCCATCTCAGTCACCGCAATGCTCCCTTTACTGCTATTCCCTCTGCTGGGGATATCGGACGCTAAAGCAGCAGCTGCTCCCTTCGCCAACCACCTGATTTTCCTCTTTATGGGAGGATTTTTCATCGCCCTCGCCATCCAGCGCTGGAACCTCCACCGCCGTATCGCCCTCCAAACCGTGAAAATCGTCGACTTTTCCCGCTCCAAGCTCACCCTGGGATTTATGATTGCCACCGCCTTCCTCTCGATGTGGATTTCCAACACCGCCGCCGCTATGATTATGGTCCCCATCGCCATGGCGGTGGTGGAACAGATAAAATCCAAAGAAAATTCCGGCGGAGATCCGAAAAAATTCGGGACCGCTTTAATGCTGGCGGTGGCCTACTCCGCCTCCATCGGAGGTATCGGCACCCTGATAGGCACCCCGCCCAACATTGTCCTCGCTAACGCCCTGGAAAGGTTGTATGGCTATAGACTCGATTTTGGAGCGTGGGCGATGGTGGGAATCCCCCTGGTGGTGATATTCCTGCCGCTGGTCTGGCTCTACCTCACCAAAATCGCCTTCCGCCTCAAAGGCGGCGAGCTTGAAGGGGGAAAAAAGGTGATCCGAGATGAGTTGGAAAGGCTGGGACCGATGTCGGTCGAAGAGAAACGGGTGATGATAGTCTTTGCCGCCGCCGTCTTCCTCTGGATATTCTCCTCCCCCAAAGATTTCGGCGCTTTCACCATACCGGGGGTGCAAACCTTCTTCCCCGGAGCCACCGACGCCACTATCGCGATGTTCTGCGCCGTAGCGCTCTTCTTCATCCCCGCCGGAAAAGGTAAAAACACCCGCCTCTTAGTATGGCGGCAGGCTCAAGACCTGCCCTGGGGTATCCTGATTCTATTCGGGGGAGGATTGGCGCTGGCGGAAGGCTTCAAAATCACCGGACTGGCCCAATGGATTGGAACCAGAGTGGAGGTCTTCGCGGAATATCCCCACATTATACTGGTGGTGTTCACCATCGCCCTCATTATCTTCCTCACCGAACTTACCAGTAACACCGCCACCACGGCGATGATTCTTCCCATTCTGGCTGGAATCTCAGTCGGTCTGGGGGAAAATCCCCTGATGTTAATGCTGCCCGCCGCCATCGCAGCCTCCTGCGCCTTTATGCTCCCGGTGGCGACTCCACCTAACGCTATCGTGTTTGGCAGCGGCCAGGTCACTATCCCGGTGATGGCGCGAACCGGATTCGCCCTCAACCTCGCCGGCATCGTTATCATCACCAGCCTGACCTACCTGCTGCTGGTTCCGATGTTCGGCATCGTCAAGGGCGTTCTGCCGGAATGGGCCAGTCCTTAAAGTATGAATTGAACTGTATAGCTCAACCTGGCGCTCATTCTTTATTCATAAAGTTCACCGCGTTGTTCAATCCTTCGAAGAACGCTTCGATGTATTCGGGAAAAACAAATATCCTGTGATGCTCCTTCTTGTCGTCCCCGACCCGAACCGATTCGCTGATAACAAGATACATGTTACCATCGGACGTCTCTTTGATGTCAAAATAATAAATCCTGCGACCGGCGGTCACTCTGTCGGAGAACAATTCCTCCCGACCTTGGTTCACTGCAGCCTCCTTTCTCGAAGTTCGGCAAAATAGTGTATTCTTGGAAAATGAGATTACGATTTCTAATTAGAAATAAGAAACCTCGGAAATCGTCACGATTTCGCATAATATATACTCTTTTAACTTAATATTCAATGGTACCGGGATTATTTTTGGGCGGATTTGTTTATAATTGATTATAAATGACAGGATTAACAAGATTTACAGGATTTATGTTTGAAACAGCAGGAATTCAATCATATTCGTTGAGTATTGGTATGTATATGTTTATTAAAGTGTTATATTCACAACGAAATAAAGGAATTAAACGAATCAGGTTCAGCCCCCTACTGTTTCCTCGTCACGCGTTGTGTCAGGTCTTTAGCGAAGCGGAGACCTGACACCCCTATCGTTCCCGCGCTTTGTGTCGCAGAGTCCCCGCACTCTGCGACCAAGAAATGGTAAGTAAATCCTGTAAATCCTGTCTATTATAATTACTATGAATAATCCTGACTAATACTTCTCCCCCACAACCTGCCGCTTCAACAGCGAAATCCCTTGCGTTATCTTCAAACGCTTGGGGCAGGCGTCCATACAGTTGAAAATAGTATGGCAGCGCCATAAACCGTGCCGGTTGTCCAGCGCTTCCAGCCTTTCCGCCGACCCCAGGTCCCGCATGTCGAAGTTGTAGCGGTAAGCCTTGTAAAGCGCCGCCGGTCCCAAATACTCCCGGTCATACCAGAAAGAGGGACAGCTCGAAGTGCAAGCCATACACAAAATGCAGGCAACCGGGTCGGATATCAGCTTGAATTCCTCCGGACTCTGCCGCCGCTCCCGGAACGGGGGCGGTTCCTCGTTGATAAGGTAAGGCTTGACCCGGGCCAAATGCTCGAAAAAAACATCGATGTCCACCGCCAAATCCTTCAACAGCTCAAATCCCGGCAAAGGCTCCACCGTGATAAGCTTCTTCTTCAGCGGCTCAATCTGAGTTTCGCACGCCAGCCGGTTCAGCCCCTGAATCTTCATCGCGCAGGAGCCGCAAATCGCCGACCGGCAGCTTTTGCGATAACCCAGCGTCCCGTCCTGACGCCATTTTATCTCGTCCAGCGCGTCCAAAACCGTCATTCCCGGATGAGTCTCGACCTCGTAGGTCTGATAGTAAGGTTTTTCCCCTTCATTATTGGGATTATAGCGATATATTTTCAGTTTTATTTTCATCAATAGGTCCTCTCTTTGGGTTCAAATCGGGTGATTATCACCTCCCGGTAGTCGAATTCTATCTCGCCCGGGCCCTTGCGCCAGGCTAAAGTGTGCTTGAGCCAGCCCGCGTCGTCCCGCTTAGGATAATCCGTCCGGTAATGCGCCCCGCGGCTCTCCTGCCGAGCCAACGCACCCTCCACGATTACCTCGGAAAATTCCAGAAGATGCCCTAATTCTATCGCTTCCAGCAACTCCGTGTTGAAAACCATCCCCTTGTCGTCTATACCGATATTCTTGAATCGCTCCTGAAGCTCCCGCACATATTCCGCCTGCGCCTTCAAATCATCCGCAGTGCGGAAAATTCCGCACCTTCTCGTCATCGACTCCTGTAAATCCGCCCGGATATCCGCCACGCGTTCACGTCCCGCGCTCTTCAGGAACCGCTCCGTCTCCGCCAAGCCCCGCTCCCGAGGGTCGCCGGGGATGTCGCTGAATTCGATACCCGGCAAATCCGCCAACGCCGACCGGCCCGCCCGCCTCCCGAACAACACCGCCTCCAACAGGGAATTCGTCCCCAAACGGTTCGCCCCGTGCACCGACACGCAGGAACACTCCCCCCCGGCGTAAAGCCCGTTCACCCGCTCCAGCTTCGCGTTACGAAGCGCGTGACAGTGGTTATCCACCGGAATCCCCCCCATCGAATAGTGCGCCGTAGGCTGGATGGGTATCGGTTCTTTGAAGCAATCCACCCCCGCGAAGTTAAGCGAAAGATCCTGAATCTGCGGCAGCCGTTCATGAATCAGCGCGGGGTCGAGGTGGGTCAAATCCAGATGCACATAATCCAGCCCCTCGACGCCGTTACCCTTGTCGATTTCGCTCTGAATCGACCGCGCCACCACATCCCGCGGCGCCAGCTCCATCAGCGTGGGGGAGTATTCCTTCATAAAACGCTCGCCGTGACGGTTCTTGATATGAGCCCCTTCCCCGCGAGCCCCCTCCGATACCAATATCCCCGATTTCCATAATCCCGTAGGATGGAACTGCACGAATTCCATATCCTGCAGCGGCAGTCCCCGCCGTAAAACCATCCCCAGCCCGTCGCCGGTGTTGGCGTGAGCGTTAGAGGTTATCTTGAAAGCCCGTCCGTAACCCCCGGTCCCCATCACGGTCACCCGTGAATGCAGCACGTGAAGACCGCCGTTCTTGAGGTCCCAAGCCACGCATCCCCGGCAGACTCCATCGTCGATGAGTAAATCCAGCGCTTCGAACTCGCTGAAAAAACGCACCCGGTTCTTCAAAGAATGCTCGTGCAGGGTGTGCAGCAAAACATGCCCGGTGTAATCCGCCGAATAGCAAGCCCGCAGCGCCGCGGTCTCCCCGTAATTCAAAGTGTGTCCCCCGAATTTCCGCTGGGCTATCAATCCCTCCTCCGTCCGGGAAAAAGGAACGCCCAGATGCTCCAGGTCGTAAACCACGTCCGGCGCTTCCCGCACTAATATCTCTATCGCGTCCTGGTCTCCCAAATAGTCCGACCCCTTGACCGTGTCGAACATATGGAATTCCCAGTTGTCGTCGTCCTGGTTCCCCAGCGATGCCGCGATACCTCCCTGCGCCGCCCCGGAATGTGAGCGAGTGGGATAAACCTTGGTCACCACCGCAGTCCGGCAATGCCGCGAAAGCTCCAGCGCCGCCCTTAAACCCGCTAAACCGGAGCCGATAACCAGCGCGTCGAACTTGTGAAATTGTTGGTCAGCCATTTTTTACCGTCCCTCCTACGCTAAACCTAAGATGGTCATCGAACCGAGTATCAGCAAGTACAGCGCTGCCAGCCACAAAGCGCCCACTGTCACCATCTTGAGCAGCGGACTCCGGATAAAATCCTGCAAATTCATCATCACTCCATTCATTCCATGATATAGCGCCGAGACTAAAAAGAGCAGGTCGATGCCCCGCCATATCGGGCTGTTCAACCTCTCCATCACCGTCCGGTAAGTGATTTCCCCGTGTTCCGGCGGGAAAAAGTGCAATACCCAGAAGTGAGCCAGCAGACCAAACAGCAGCGCCGCGCCCGTCACCCGCTGGAAAAACCACAGAAAAGCCCCGCCGGACCTCGCCCCTCTCTCCACACTAATCATTTTGCCCCTCCCCGGCCGGAACGGTCGTATTCAAAGTTCCGATTTCCGTCTCCACTTGCGCGTGCGAAGGTTCCCCCGCGTGCTTCTTACAATAAAGCGTATGCGAAAACATGGGGTAAGCTCCCGCAAGGAACAGAACCGCGCCGATTACCATCATCACCCAGAACAGTTTCGCCTGATAGAGCGCGCCATTGAAAAAATCGACGATGAAAATCCGCACTCCGTTCATCGCATGATAAACCACTACCGCCAGCAGCCCCAATTCCAACACCCGAAATTGCCATGCTCCTAAAATATTCATCGTCCGGTCGAAACCCGCTTCATTATGAAGACTCGATATTACGGAAATGTGCATCGCTAAATATACCACCAGAAGCAGACCGGTCACCCGGAACAATATCCAGGCTAACATCCCGGTCTTCCAACGATAGCGCATTGAGCTCTCCTTTACTTTATTGTTCTTTATTGTAGAGTGGGTTCGTAACCCACCAATTTTCAAGTCATCCCGGCGGCCTGTGCGCCGTACGGCGTAAGCCGGAATCCTTCTTTGTAGGGGCGGTTCGCGAACCGCCCCTGCCGGCAACCGATATCATATCGCGCCGCAGAATCCCCGCACTTTGCGGCATATACATCGTAGGGCGGGTTCTTATTCCGCTAAATCACTTTCACACTTTTTCACTTTCATACTTTTTCACTTTCTCACTTTCTAATAATTCCGGAGAAACTCCTCCCCCAAATACCTTCTAAGCTCTTCATCCGCCGCTCCGCTGTCAGCCGGGAAAAGATATTCAAACGGCGCCGAGCTTTCAAAAGCCAATATCGAATGGCACAGGGTGCAATCCATCGATATCGACCTCCCGCTTTCGTCCACCATCCGCGGATTATGACAGCGGAAACATCCCTTCCCCTCACGATGCCCCAAATGGCTGGGATAAGCGCCCCACCCCACCTTCATATAAGGGTGGATGTTCCGTCGGTAAACCGCCACAAGTACCGCAGCCGCGCTGTCCACCGCCTCCGCCTTCCTCATAACAGCTTCAGGATAACCCTCTAAATAAAAATTTTCGATATACGCCGCTATCACCCGCTCTCCATAGGAAGTGTCGGGATAGTCGTTGGACAATGTTCGCAGCCCCTCACGCTTGATATAAGGTAAATCCGCCGGCAGTAATCCCCGGAAAATCCTTACGTCCAGCGCCCGCGACGGTTCTTCGTAAATGTGAGTCGCCCGGTTGTGGCAGTCCACACAGTCCATCACCCGCGCCGGAAAATCGCCCTCAGCCGGCCGCCCCTTATAGACGCTGTTCTCGAACCGCTTGAAACTCCCGTCAGCTTGCCGCAGCTCCACCCGGATTATATCCCCCCTCGACTCATCCGCCACCAGGTAGCGGACCTGGTTCTTCTCCGCAACGTGCCAATGGCTTCCTCTGTCCAACCCCTCCTCGCCGGCGCCGATTTTGAGGTTCAGCGTGTTATAAACCGGCGTTGAGTGTTCGTCCAGCCCGTAATGAGGAAAGGTCCTAAGCCGGTTGCCGCTGAATTTATCCGGCCAGTGACACTTCTCGCAGGTTTCCCGCGCCGGGCGGAGGTTGTGCACCGGAGTAGGTATGGGTCGGGGGTAAGTATCGGTGACCAGCGAAATTATCTGCCGCAGTCCGCTTATCTTAGAATCCACCAGCGCCTCGAAACCTTCCCCTACATGGCACTCCACGCACTTCACCCGGGCGTGCGGCGATCGCTGATAAGTGGTCCATTCCGGATTCATCACCCGGTGGCAGGCGGTGCCGCAGAAAGAAGCCGTATCCATAAAATGAAGCGTGCGGAAACTGACCAATCCCAAAATTACCAGGTTCAAAACCGTAATCAGCCCCACCGTGCGCATAAAACCCGAACCGAAGAATCCCCCGGAAACCTCCTCCGCAGGGAAACGCCCTGATAAAAGCTCCCGGAAACTAACACCGTTACGTTTCGAATATATCCGCCAGCCCCAAGGAATGAGTAATAATCCCAGGACAAACAGCGCGGGAAAAACTAAATAGGTTATCAATCCTATATAGGCGTTGGTCACCACTCCCGCCAACCGCATCCCCTCCATAATGACGAAGATAATGAAGGAGGAGGTCGTCAGTCCCGCCCCCAGGCGGCTCAGCCAGCCGGCTGAAATCCCTCGGATGAAACCCGCAGGACTAATTCCCATCGCCGCCGCCGGATTGGAACAGTTTGAGGTAGGTCTTCTGTATCTTCCCGGAACGAATCGCCTTTTTCAGCTCTTCAGTGGAACGGCTCATCCAGTTGTGCATCGGGTCGCGCTCTAGCAGGCTGTCGATGTAAGCCGCCGCTTCCGAATCACCCAATTCCCGCGCCGCAGGGATAAATTCGAAATAAAAGTGCTTCCCCACTTCGTAAATTCCATGCCACCAGGTGTAATCGGGCCCCATCATCGCCGCTCCGTGTCGAGCCCGCCGTCCCTCGTGGTGCCATAGTTCCCAAAATATCCACTCGATATCGTTGCTGAAAGCCGCCTTACGGGGAAGCGAACCATTTTTTTTCAATATCTCCATTATCTTCTGCGAAGGTTCTGCAAACTTCCGGTTGTAAAGCCGCACCAGCGCGTCGAACTGGTAAAAGTGACCCTCGACGAAAGACCGGCTATGACAGGCGGAGCAAACTCCCATCATATTCTCCCGCTTCCGCGCCCAGTCCTTCTGATAAACCGACACCATCGGCCGCAGCGTCCACGCCAGCCGCGTCCCCACATCGTGACTCAGTTTCTGCCCCAAAACCGACGACATATGGCAGGTGGCGCAGGTGGGCGCCTGGTAATAGTCCCGCCCGACTTCCCAGCGGTCGGAATCGAGGTTCATCTTATCGATATTGGTGAAATAAGCGATACCGTGCTTCGATTCCTCGTAAACTTCTTTCTGAGGATGGTCGGGTCCCAAATGGCACTTGCCGCAGGTCTCCGGCTGCCGGGCTTGAGCCTTGGAAAAGTTATGTCGGGAATGGCAGGCGTTGCACGCGCCCTTGGAACCGTCCGGATTCAAACGCCCAATCCCCGAATTGGGCCAGCTCGCCTTCGAAAGCCGGTTGGGAGAATCCTTGGATACAACCACCTTCGCCCCGTGACAGCTCTCACATCCGGCGATCGCCGCAGGATACCCTCCTACCACTTGCGCCATATAAGCGTCGTTCGACTCTAATATCATCCCCGCCTTGGCGTGATGTGAGCGGTCAACCTGCTCGAACTCGCCCGGATGACACTTCCCGCAGTCCTTCGGTGTGACCAGAGTGGCGATAAGCGCGCCCTCATGCTGGAAAGCGTCAGCGTCGCCTTTGGCAGCGCGGTGGCAGTCGTAACAGGTGACCTTGTACTTGGCGTGCGCGGATACACTCCACTGCTGGTAAAGCCCGGAGCTGACCTCCTTGTGGCAGGTTAAACACCGGCCGGGAATGATGCCCTCTTCCGCGCCGCAAAAACGGAGGGAAAACAAGGTGAGCGTTATCGAAAAAAGCAGAAAAAAGGCTGTCCGCATACAATTTCCCCCTGATTAACCCGATAAAAAAACTGTTGGGCGGGTTTCAACCCGCCAATTCACAAGTCATTCCGGCGCAGCCGGAATCCTTCTTTATATCGTGCCGCAGAGTCCCCGCACTCTGCGGCATTTACAACGGATGACGGAATCTTCATCAGCCGGTTTCTGTCCGCTTCCGACTTTCTAACTTTCACACTTTTTCACTTTCTAACTATGATACCCCGACTTCTCCCCGCTGACCTTTCCCCGGAAAATCCGGTGCAGCCACGCCTGATAGACTATCACTATCGGAACCACAACCAATGCCACCACCAGCATTATCTTCAGCGTCAGCGGACTCGAAGCGCTGTTGTGTATCGTCCGGCTGAAAGCCGGATTCAAGCTGGAGGGGAGCAGGCTGGGATACATACCGATGACTCCGAACAGCGTCGCGCTGAAAACATAGAGGCTGGAGGCGAACCAGGCTTTGAACCAGTCCCCCGCCCTGATGAAAAGCCCGGTCAAAACCAATCCCGCCACTGTCAACAGCGGGATAACGAACAACACCGGACTATCGAGATAATTTCGGTAAAGCGCGGTTGCTATCGCGGTCGAAACCAGGAAAATCACCGAGAGCGCCGCCAGCGCAATCCAAAGCCTCCCCGCCGCCCGCGAAGCCCGCGCTTGAAACTCGCCCTCCGTCTTCAAACCCAGCCATATCGCCCCGTGAGTCAGGAAAAACGTTATGAACAGCAGCCCGCCCAATAATCCGTAAGGATTCAGAAAGCTGAAGAAACTTCCCCGATACACCCCCGCGCCGTCCAAAGGAATCCCCCGGAAAATATTGGCGAAAGCCACTCCGAACAAAAACGCCGCCACTATACTTCCGCCGATGACGAACCCGTCCCAGGTTCTCCGCGCTTTCAGGCTTTCAGCCTCCTCCCGCAGCGCAATCCCCCCGCCCCGCAATATCAGCGCGAACAACACCAACATCAGCGGCAGATACATCGCGCTGAACAGCGCCGCGTAAGTCCCGGGGAAAGCGGCGAAGGTCACTCCCCCCGCCGTAATCAGCCAAACCTCGTTCCCGTCCCAAAAGGGCCCAATGGCGTTGAAAACCCGGGTGCGGTCCTGCTCGTCTTTAGCTATAAACGGCATCAGCGAAGCCGCCCCTAAATCATACCCGTCGAGCAGAAAATACGCTCCCCAGAGCACGCCCCAAATGATAAACCAAACCGTTTCCATCAATCACTCACCCCCTTCACCTGCGCGGGTTCAGGCCCCTTACGCGCTATTTTAATCATTAGAACGAAACACACCGTCCCTAATACTCCGTAAAGGACAATGAAGCCGATTAGCGTCAAAAGCACATTCCCCCCATAAACCGGCGAAGCCGCGTCTTTGGTCTTCATCAAGCCGTAAACAATCCAGGGCTGACGCCCCACTTCGGTCACTATCCATCCCATCGCCAGAGCAATATAGGGCAGGGGGATGGCGTACATCATTATCTTAAGGTAGAGCCGCTTGTCCGTCAGCTTTCTTCGCCACAGCCACCCTAAAAACGCTAAGATTGGAAACAGCGTTCCCAGCCCAACCATCACCCTGAAGGCGGTAAAGGTCAATAACACCGGCGGACGCTCCTCCGGCGGAAATTCCTTCAACCCTTTAACCTTCGCTCCAGGGTCGTTAAACGCTAAAATGCTGAGTCCGCCCGGTATCCTGATAAATTCCACCGCGTTGCGCTCGTTGGCTGCGTCCGGTATCAGTATCAGATAAAGAGGAGCGCCGGTGGCGCTCTCCCAGAATGATTCCATCGCCGCTAATTTCGCCGGTTGATTCTCAGCCGCCGCGTTGCCGCTTAAATGTCCCTGGAAAATGGTGATGAGGGAGAAAATCAGCGCGAAAACCGCGCCCATACGGAAGGATTTGTTGAATACTTCGAGATGCTGCTTCCGCAGCAGATGATAGGCGCTGACCCCCATCAGGAAAAACCCGCCCAGCGTAAAAGCCCCGGAGACCGTGTGGAAGAATTCTAAAAAGACCAGCTTCTGCGTCACCACCGCCCCGAAATCCGCCAGCTCAGCCCTTCCCCCCCGAATTACATAACCCACCGGATGCTGCATCCAGGCGTTAGCCGCTAAAATCCAGAAAGCGGATACATTGGAGGCGATCGCCACCAAGGTGATGCTCCAGACATGAAGTTTCTTGGATACCCGGTTCCAGCCGAATATCCAGAGAGCGAGGAAGGATGATTCTAAGAAGAAAGCCACGGTGGCTTCGATGGCGAGCAGAGAGCCGAAAATGTCCCCCACATATTCGCTGTAGCGGGACCAGTTGGTGCCGAACTGAAACTCTAAAGTGATGCCGGTGACCACTCCTAAAGCGAAATTCAGGATGAATATCCGCCCCCAGAAACGGGTCATCCGCCGGTAAACCTCCTCCCCGGTCTTGACATAGCGCCATTCCATAATGGCGAGGAGGATGGACAGCCCCAGCGTCAGCGGCACAAACAGGAAATGGAATAGAGTCGCGATCGCAAATTGCCACCGCGACAATAGCACGACATCCATAGACGCTCCCGTTTAATTATACCTTCTGAAAACCGCAGCCGCAGAGTAAAAGAAAACGGCAGAGAGACGGTAATTATCCGCTCCCCCTAAACGAATATATAAAAGAAGCTCAATAAAAACAAATTTATTCTCGTTGCCGCGCTCCCGCGTGGGAATTCATAAAGTGCGAGCGTCATCAGCCGTACGGCTAATCCCTCTTTTCCGATAGGATTCCGGCTGCGCCGGATTGACTATTGATGTGCCCGCCGGGTCCCCGCACCCGACGGAATAAAATCATCCCCTCCACAGCCGCAGTAATCATAATTCCTCATTCCCACGCTCCAATGTCAGAATGCAGACCAATTATGCTGAGTTATGTTAAAATATCCGCTGAAAAACCACGGACAAAAGACTTTTCTATTTGACAAATTGCAAAATGTTGCTATATTACTTTTGAAAGTATCTTTCAATTCCCTAGAGGCGGGAGGACCACTCTGAACTCTAACCCTGAACTTATCCGCGCACCTGCGCTAATAACTTAGCAGGATTCGTTCCAGCAGTTACCTTTATCTTATTGTGTCGGAAAATCGCCGCCGATGAGGATATTTTCTCATTTCCGAGACGAACTATCAACATAACACAGCAATTTATAGACTTGTAGGGTGGGTTCTTAACCAATGCTGTCCCGGAAAATTTCGTAACTCAAGATATTATTGAAACCTATGGAAATACAATAGGTTTTATAATAAACGACATTTAAACTTGTTCGATTTTTAGTAGGGGCGAAGCATTCATTATAAATCGCTATAAATATTCTTGATAAATTAAGAATGCTTCGCCCCTACAATGGGATGAATTCTTATTAGGACAAGAATTAAGGCCGCTCATTATAGAAACGTTAATACCCAATGTTCTACACTATAAGTTGAAATAATGTATTTTTGATTATTGAAAAATCCCCCTTAATCCCCCTTTTCCAAAGGGGGAAAAACAGCGCATTTCCAATGACAACAGATTTTCCCGTCTTGTTCCCCCCTTTTTTAAAGGGGGGGCAGGGGGGATTATTAATAAGTATCATAAATACAATAAATTAATCTAACGATTATTTTTCGGGACAGCATTGGTTCTTATCCCGCCAGTTAGCTGTTTCACCGTTTAACTATTTCACCAATTTTGCATAAAGACAACGATGAGCATAAAAACCCGAACAGAGAAAGACTCCTTAGGGGAAATCAAAATACCAGTTGACGCCTACTGGGGGCCTCAAACCCAGCGCGCCGTCGGTAACTTCCCCGTCAGCGGAAGAGGACCCTTCCCCGGTTTCGTCTGGGCCACCGCGGCGGTGAAGCGGGCGGCGGCGATGACCCACCGCGAATTGGGGCTAATCCACCCGCAAAAAGCTGACGCCATTATCCAAGCCGCCGCCGAAGTGATGGAGGGGAAACTGGCAGACCAGTTTGTGGTGGACGTTTACCAGGCGGGCGCGGGCACCAGCCACAATATGAACGCCAACGAAGTCATCGCCAACCGCGCCCTGGAAATCTTAGGATATCCCAGAGGGGAGTACAGCGTAATCCACCCCAACGATACGGTCAATATGGCGCAGTCCACCAACGATGTGATTCCCACCGCGCTTAGGCTGTTTTTTCTGCGGGACAGCGTCCCCCTGCTAAAAACGCTGGAAAAACTGGAAGACGGTTTCCGCGCCAAATCGCGGGAATTCTCTGAAATCTTGAAATCGGGACGGACGCATCTGCAGGACGCGGTGCCGGTGAGTCTGGGGCAGGAATTTTCCGCCTACGCCGAAGCGGTGAAACGCGGGCGAATGCGCATCGCTCAAGCGCGGGAAGCCCTCTGTGAAATCGGTCTGGGTGGCAGCGCCGTCGGAACCGGTTTAAACGTCCATCCCCGCTACCGGGAAATGGCAGCAAAAGCCCTGGCGGAAATCAGCGGATTCCCCCTGAAGCCCGCCTGTGATTACTTCTGGGCGATGCAGTCGCTGGAACCGCTGCTGACTTTCAGCGGAGCGCTGGGGGATTTCGCCGTCGAGCTTTCCCGCATTATGAACGACCTCAGACTGCTTGCTTCAGGACCCACCACCGGACTGGCGGAAATAGTCCTTCCCCCGGTTCAGCCCGGCTCTTCGATGATGCCCGGCAAGGTCAATCCCGTGATGGCGGAAATGCTCAATATGGTCTGCTTCAGCGTCATCGGCTACCGCGAAGCGGCGATGTGGGCTTCCGGCGCAGGACAGCTTGAACTCAATGTGATGATGCCGCTGCTGGCGTTCTCCGTGGGAGAACAGATGAAAATTTTGACCAACGGAATCGCCTCCTTCACGGAAAAAGCGCTTTACGGCATTAAAGCTGACAGAGCGCGCTGCCGGGAATATCTGGAAAAGAGCTACGGTTTGGTCACCGCCCTCAATCCCATTGTGGGTTACGCAAAAGCGGCGGAAGCGGCAAAAGAAGCCGCTAAAACCGGAAAATCGATAAAGGAAGTGATACTGGAGAAGGGATACCTCACCGAAAAACAGATGGAAAAAGTCCTGAATCCGAAACAGTTGACTAATCCCGGAATTCCCAGGGTGGAAGAAAATGAGTGATGAATCCCAACCGCGCCGCCCCTCGGAATCGGCGGCGGAAATGATACAAATGGTGCTCCCCAACGAAGCCAACACGCTGGGGAACCTGTTCGGCGGGAAACTGATGAGCTGGATAGATTTGGTCGCCTCCGTAGCGGCGAAAAGGCACTGCCGGATGACTGTGGTCACCGTCTCGATGGACCGCCTGGACTTTAAAAGCCCGGCGAATGTGGGAGATTTGGTGGTGCTGAACGCTCAGGTAAACCGGGCTTTCAGGACTTCGATGGAGGTGGGTGTGACCGCAGTGACGGAAAACCTCCGCACCGGTCAGCGCCGAAAAACCGCCAGCGCCTATCTTACCTTTGTAGCTTTAGACGACCAGGGAAAACCCGCCCCCATACCTCCAATGCAGCCGGAAACTGAAGACCAGAAGCGGCGCTATGAGGAAGCGGGCGAGCGCCGCAGAATCCGCTTGGGAGAGCGTTAATCCGCCTTGACCGGAATTTGACCCGTACCGTCGCAGAGAATGCAGGGCTCCTCTTTTAGTTTGTCGACTCCGGTCAAATCGTAATTGCGGGTTTCAATTTTCCCGGTTCCCTTACAGCGGGGACAGATTTTCCAATCATGATTGGGAACGACAGGATCGGATTGTTTAGGATTGTTTTCTGTCATATCTGGAGAGAGAGGAATTAAAACTTATTATAACTATCTACTGAAATGCTTGCAAAAGTCTGCCGTAAGTGTCACCCTGAACGAAGTGAAGGGCCTCAATTTTTTTCTAACATCATAATAAACAAGAGATTCTTCACTGCGTTCAGAATGACAAATTAATAAATTCTAGACTTTTGCAAGAGGCTCTACTGATATGAAGCATATTCGTCATTCTGGCTGCGAAGCAAGCCAGAATCCCTCTTCTCCGGAAGGATTCCGGCTGCGCCGGAATGACCATTAAGCTTATTACTTCAGATAGCTATTGGCTTGCTGCTTTTTTTGTTGATTTACGGTTCTGTCAGGTCTCCGCTTCGCTGAAAACCTGATTTAACGGACAAAACCTGAGACTCGAGACACGAGACTTTATCAATTTATAACAATCATTCAAATTAATCAACCAAGAACATCGGAAATCGAATATGTCAAACGAATATTTTGAAAAACTTAAACCAAATTTCGAATACTGGGAGAAAATCAAAGACCTAATCGACCAGTATATCGATATAATGCTGAACTACCGCCAGTCCGGCCATCCCGGCGGCAGCCGTTCCAAGGCGCAGGCGCTGTTGACCCTGATGCTGTCCGGGGCGATGCGCTGGGATATCCGCCATCCCGAAAAACGCTTCGCCGACCGCTTTATCTTAATCGCCGGGCACACTAATCCGCTGGTCTATGCCGCCTTAGCCGCTTTGAACGACGCAATGCGGTTTAAATATCATAAAACCGGAGATGAACGATACCTTATCCACAAGGATGAAACCCGAGCCCTCTACCCTGAACACCTCATCACCCTCCGCAATCGGGACGGACTCCCAGGCCACGCTGAGATGATAGACCGAACCCTGTTCTTCAAGTTCAACACCGGCCCCTCAGGCCACGGCTCACCCGCAGCGGCGGGAGCCGCCGCCGCCTTAAAACTGGCCCGGGCCGATGGCGTGAAGGTGTTTGCGCTTGAAGGTGAAGGCGGAGCTTCCGCCGGCGCCATCCACGAAACCAAGAACACCGCCTGGGGACTTGGATTATCCAACCTCTACTACCTGCTGGACTGGAACGATTACGGCATCGATGACCAACGCATTTCATCCGTGGTGCACGGTACGCCGCAGGACTGGTTCGGCGCCTACGGCTGGCGGGTCTTCGAAGCCGAGGACGGTTCGAACTGGGAAGACCTGACCCGGATGATGACCGAAATGGTTTACGGCGAAAATCCCGAGGCTGTCCCCTCTTGCGGCTATTTCAAAACCCGCAAAGGGCGCGGCTACGGCGTGTTCGACAATAAATCCCACGGAACCCCCCACAAACTCAACAGCGAACTCTTCTGGAAAGCGCGCGAGGAGTTCGAAAATAAATACGGCGTCAAATTCATCGGCAGGGATTTACCTGTCCCCTCAAGCCGCGATGAACTGGTGGAACAGGAATTAGCCAACCTGAGCATCGTTTCCGGTGTTCTTGAGGCGGACGAAGCGCTGGTGGACTACATCGCCGATACCCTGGTCGAAATCGGAGATTCCGTCCCCGAAGACATCCCCGGTTTCCGCCTTCCCGCGGCTAAAAATCCCCTGAACGACCCCGCCCTCTACGATTTCGAACGCTACCCCGCGGAAATCTGGGCGAAACCGGGCGAAAAGAAACCCAACCGCGCCGCTCTAGCCAAATGGGGAGCCTGGATCAACGCCTACGCCGCGAAAAATTACGGCCGTCCCCTCTTTATTGCGATGTCCGCCGATTTAGCCGATTCCACCAATATCTCCGGCTTCGCCAAAGCCTTCGCAGATTTCCCCGGATACGGATGGTACCACCGCAAAGACAACCTCGACGGTACCCTCCTCCCCCAGGAAATCACCGAATTCACCAATTCCGGCGTCACGGTGGGAATCGCCGCCGTCAATATGCACCCCCAGCCGGAGCGCGAGTTCAACGGCTTCTACGCAGCCTGCTCCACCTACGGTTCCTTCAGCTACCTCAAATACGGTTTAATGCGCCTCTTCTCCCAATTGGAGCAGGATTCGCCCCTGAAAACCGGCAAAGTCATCTGGGTTGCGGGTCATTCCGGCCCCGAAACCGCCGAGGATTCCCGCACCCACTTCGGTATCTTTTCGCCGGGCGTGACCCAGCTCTTCCCTGAGGGCAAGGTGATAAACCTCCACCCCTACGAATATAACGAAGTCCCCGTCCTGCTGGGGAAAGCGCTCGCGATGGAACAGCCCGTAATCATCCTCCATTTGACCCGCCCCCCGATTGAAATTCCCGACCGAGCCGCCCTCGGCATTCCTTCGCACTTCGAAGCGGCAAAGGGCGCCTACATTATGCGCGATTTCGACCCCGCATCTCCTAAAATGGGAACCGTGATTGTCGCCGGGACCAGCTCCACCAACAACACCGTGAAAATCCTCCCCCGCCTCGCTGAAACCGGGCTCAATGTCAAAGTCGTCGCCGCCCCCAGCTACGACCTGTTCCGAGTCCAGCCGGAAGAGTATCGCGACCGGATTCTGCCCTTCGCAGACTGGATGGATTCTATGGTTATAACCAACGGCGCCCGCCGACTGATGCATGATTGGCTCTGCAACAAAGTCTGCGAAGAATATTCCCTCTCGTCGGACTGGGACGACCAGTGGCGCGGCGGAGGCAGTGTCGATACCGTAGTCGAGGACGCCCGTCTTTCCCCGCAATGGATACTCAAAGGCATTGAGAAATTCGCTCA
Organism: uncultured bacterium; assembly: GCA_964421875.1. Lineage (GTDB taxonomy): Bacteria > Electryoneota > Tariuqbacteria > Tariuqbacterales > Tariuqbacteraceae > CAYQZD01. Next base: position 81,170 of record CAYQZD010000001.1, on the reverse strand, counting down.
GGAGCGTGATTCCAGACTGAAACGTCTGGGGATTAAGTAATAACAACTCATCTCTGTCAGGGAGTGAAAACAATGGAATACTATTTCACTAAAAAACTAAACCTCTCCTTCGAAGACGCTGTCCAGCGGGCGATAGATGAACTCGGCAAACAGGACTTCGGGGTTATCACTGAAATCGATGTCAAGGCGACACTTAAGCAAAAGCTGGGTGTCGATTTCCGCGCTTACAAAATCCTGGGCGCCTGCAATCCCAATTACGCCCACCAGGCGCTGCTGAAGGAGGATAAAATCGGCGCAATGCTCCCCTGCAACGTGATAGTCCAAGAACACTCGCCCGGCGAGGTCGAAGTGTCGGCAGTCGACCCCGCAGCCTCAATGAGTACCGTGGACAATCCCGCTTTGGGAGGGATAGCGGTAACGGTGCGGGAGAAATTAAAAAATGTGATTGCCAACCTGTAGCCCGCAAAGTATCATATAAATGGCTCTTCGCTGTTTTGTATGGGTAATGACAATCATGATTAAGAAAGCAGAACATATTTCGATAAATAATAATCCCCCTTTTATCCCCCTTTAAGAAAGGGGGACAATCCGCTTTTCCCCTTCTGTCAAGGATGCCCTGCATTCCCCCCTTTTCTAAAGGGGGGCAGGGGGGATTACAGAACTTGGGGTAAAACCTAAACGAATTTCATATCCTTGAAACGCAGTGTTAATTACCCACATGAAACAGCGAGGAAACATATAAATCATGTAAAACTGTGGTAAGACACCGTTGAAAAATCCTACGAAAAAAAGCCCCTTCCTCGGCATCTTCGGACGGCGATTGTTTCTCATGCTGACGGTGATAAACACGGTGATGATGGGTTCGGTAGGAGCGTTGGTCTATCTTCAGTCCAGGCAAGCCATCATCAGAGAGGCTTTCACCCATATGCTGGGGATCGCGAACAGCCGAAGCGCTCAGATAGAAATCTGGTTCCGCGATAAAAAGCAGGATATTACTGTCCTTTCACAGCTACCACGGGTAGTTCATCTATCCAGGAAACTGTCGAGTCCGGGCGCTCGGAATCTTTCCGATTCACTGGAACTGGCGGATATGCTGGAATCGGTTTACCAAACCTACGGAACCTTTGGACCCTGCGGTATTTTCGATACGGCAGGCAATCCCCTGGCGCGAAACTCCATCTGCCGCGCCAAACGGGAAGATATGATTAATATGCCGGAATTCAACGCAGCGTTGAGGTCCTCCCAAGCCGTGCTGGGAAAAATCCAATATCTCTCCCCCGACACCGCTGTAATGAGGCTGGCAAAAGCGATAACAGACCAATCCGGAAATCCAGTAGCCGTAATGGTATTCACCATCCTGCCTCGAAACACCCTGACTTCACTGCTGATGGACACTACCGGGCTGGGAGAAACAGGAGAAACCTATCTGGTAGGCCCGGATTCAATACTAATCACCCCGCTGCGCGAATCTGCGAGTCACCTTCCCTTAAAGGCAAAAGTCGTGACTGAGGGAGTGGAACGCTGCCGAAGTCAGGGGATTTTCCTGGGGCGGTACGCCGGGTATGCCGGTGATGAAGTTCTGGGAGCAGGCATCTGGATGCCCGGACAGAACTGGGCGCTGCTGGCTGAAATGAAGGCGGGTGAGGCGATGAAGCCTTCTGTCAAAATCGCCGCCCAAATCCTGGCTTTAATGGGAGTGGGAGCCCTGCTGGTGCTGGCAGCCTCCGCCCTGGCGGCAAGAGGACTAACCAGGCCGCTCTACAGATTGTCGGCGGCAAGCGACGCGGTGGCTCGAGGAGATTTGGAAGTGCGCGTTGAACCCTCAGCCAGCGACGAAATCGGCAGCCTCACCAAGCAGTTCAACCTGATGGTGACCGCGCTCCGACGTTCAAGGCAGCAGTTGGAGGCTTCCACCAGGGAGTTGCTAAACGCGGAGACACTGGCGGCAGTGGGGCGCCTGGTTGCCAGTATTGTGCACGAAATGCGAAATCCGCTGTCCGCGGTGAAAATGAACCTGCGCATACTGCAAAAGCGCGTGGAGCTGGACCAGACAACCACGGAACACCTCAACCTTGCCCGGGAAGAAACCCTCCGCCTGGAAAGGATGTTGAACGAACTCCTGGAGTACTCCAAACCGGTGAAACCGGAATTCCGTCAGGTCAATCTAACCAGAGTGCTGGACGATACCTGCCGGGAAATGAAGGAAACATTCTCGGAGCGCGAAGTCGAAATTGATACCGCGTTCCCCCCAGAACCGGTGACATTGACCTCCGACCAAGACCTGCTGAAACGGATATTCGATAACCTAATTTCAAACGCCATTTATGCCTCGGAAACAGGGGGAGAGGTAACGGTGAAGCTGGAAGGTGGCAGCAGAGTTGAAGCGGTTGTGACCGACCGGGGAAGGGGTATGTCGGAAAAAGTGAAACAGAGGCTTTTCGAAACCTTTTTCACCACCCGAGAAGACGGTATCGGATTGGGAATGAACAACGTCAAGAAATTCACCGAAGCGCTGCACGGGACCATCGAAGTGGAGTCTGATGAGGGAGTCGGAACCAGAATTACCCTCTCCTTCCCCCGTAGTATCGGATTAAGCGATGAACCATAACCGGAAACCGGCAGACACTAACCACCAATCACCAAACACCAAACACCAAACACCAATCACCAAAATAACTATGCCTAAAATTCTCATCATCGACGATGATAGTTCCATAAGGAGAACACTGGAACTACATCTGAAGTCGGAATCCGCCCCGGTGGAAAAAGCCGCCGATATCGCTCAGGGAGAAAAGCAATGGCTGAGTTTCAAACCGGACATCGTCCTGCTGGATGTTTTACTCCCCGACGGAAACGGTATTGAACTGCTCGACAGAGCCGTCGCCGGAAAATGGGGGGGACTGGTAATACTGATCACCGGTAACCAGGATTTCGAAAAAGCGGTCGAAGCGATGCGGCTGGGCGCCTTCGATTACCTGTTGAAACCCCTCGATATCGATAAGCTGGACCTGGTGATGGAGAGGGCGAGGCAGTCGGTTCAGGTCAAACCGCAGATTTCTCTTGCGCCGGAAGAGGAAGCGGACTATACTCCTGGTAAAATTGTGGGTAAAAGTCCGGCGGCGCTGGAAATACACAAACAGATTGGACTCGCTTCCCGCTGTTACGCCAATGTCCTGGTGCTGGGAGAAACCGGTGTAGGAAAGGAGCTGGTGGCGATGTCGATTCACCGTAATTCCGGCTATCAAGGACCCTTCGTCGCGGTAAACTGTTCCGCGGTGGTGCCTACACTGATGGAAAGCGAACTCTTTGGTCACGAAAAGGGCTCCTTCACCGGAGCCGTATCCTCAAAAATGGGGCAGTTCGAGCTGGCAAAGGGCGGTACCATATTCCTGGACGAAATCGGTGATTTGTCGCTGGAACTGCAAGTCAAGCTGCTCCGTGTCCTGCAGGAGCGGGAGTTCAAGCGCGTGGGTGGAGGACATCCCATCCCCCTGCAGGCGAGGGTGATAACCGCCACACACCGTAAACTGGAGCAAATGGTGGATTCCGGCGATTTCCGCCAAGACTTATACTACCGCCTGAATGTTCTGGAAATACCAATACCGCCCCTGCGGGAACGAAGAGATGACATCTCCCATCTGGTTAAAGCCTTGATGAAAAAAATCAACCGCGAAGTTCACCGAAACGTCAGCAGGGTGAATAAATCCACTATGGAAGCCCTGATGAATTACGACTGGCCCGGCAACGTCCGGGAACTGGAAAACCGCCTCACCGCCGCCGTGATCCGCTCGCCGGGGGAAGTGCTGGAAATGGAGCTTCCTCAAGCGGAGCCTGCCAAATCACTCCCGGAGGAATACCAATGGAAGCGCTCTATGGAGGAGGTGGAAAAACTGCACATTCAGCAGGTGTTGCAGCGCGTAGACGGCCATTTCGGACGGGCTTGCGAAGTCTTGGGAATATCAAGACCCACCCTGCGAAAGAAAATAACCGATTATGCGCTGAAAGTTTCTTTCAATGATGAATAACCAGCCTGCAAATAATATAGAAAAAAATCAGGTCGAAATGTCATAAATCAGCGAAAAAATGAGCATACGTAGCCTGGTACAATCATTGCGCTTCTTAAATACGTATTACGAGTCCTTACCGGGAAATAATATTGAAACCACTAAGAATACTACTAGTCGACGATAATCCGGCTCTGGTTAAAACGCTTACCCTGTTTCTGGAAAGTGAGGGGCAAGAGGTGTATCCCACTACCGACCCTGCCAGCGCCTGCAACATCATCAGGGAACGAACCTTCGACCTGCTCATTGCAGACCTGGTGATGCCCAATATGGACGGCATAGAACTGCTGGAGAGGTGTAGAGAGCGCCAAAAGAGCCTCTACGCATTTCTCATCACCGGACATATTGACCGCTTGGAAAACTCCGAAGAAGATATTAGGGAAAAATTCCAGGCAATCCTACCCAAACCTTTGGATATAGACCGTTTGCTGGAAGAAATCGGAAAACTCAGTTCGTAGAGGTTCATTCAATCCGCCGTCGTTTGTGGGGGGACGACGGCGGTTGAGTGAGCCCTAAAAAGAACCGTTAAAGCTAAAATCAAATCAATCCGCATCAATCCACAGGAGGACAAAATGGCTGAGAAACTGCAAGTTTACAAGTGCGAAATCTGCGGGCACGTGATTATGGTAATGCACAAAGGTATGGGGCAGTTCGTGTGCTGCAACCAACCAATGACACATCTGGTCGAAAACACCGTGGACGCCGCCCGGGAAAAACACGTCCCGGTGATGGAGAAAGCAGGGGACGCGCACAAAATTAAAGTCGGAAGCGTCGCCCATCCTATGGAGGAAAAACACTATATCGAGTGGATTCAGCTTATCGCCGACGATAAATTATGCACCGTGTTCCTCGAACCGGGAGGAATGCCGGAAATTAGCTTCAATGTCCAGGCCAAAAATGTCACTCCCCGCGAATACTGCAACCTGCACGGCCTCTGGAAAGGGTGATTCCAAATCAGCGTCAAGTATAGCAATGTAGGGGCGAAGCATTTTTGACAACTGGTTACTGTTTTTGTTCTAAACCTAAAATGCTTCGCCCTTAAAACCCATTTAAACAACCTTAGTGAAGAGCTTATAGGGGTTATCCCCCCGCACAATATAAAAACAATTACAGACCAGCAAGCTGTTAAAATAAACCATTACCACGATGACTTCGAAAAGAAAAAATGAACTGATAAAAATCCTGAAGAACAGCGATTGGGAAAAGCTTCGAGCCTGGGGGAAAACGGACCCCAGCCCTTTTCGTATGCTCTTACCCTTGCTGCACAATCCCGAAGCTATAATCCGCTGGAGGGCAGTCCAGGCGGTAGGCAAAGCCGCCGCCTATAAGGCGGAAAATGACATCGAAGGCGTGAGGGAATTAATCAGACGCCTCCTCTGGAGTATGAACGACGAGTCCGGGAACCTGATTCGCAAAGCCCCGGAAACCATCGCTGAGATACTGGTCAATATCCCCCGGCTGGCGGATGAATACGCCGGAGTGCTCGCCTCATTTCTGCGGGAAGAACCCTTCCAGAGGGGAACTCACTGGGCGCTGGCGAGATTAGCCCGCTATCGACCGGAAGTTGTCCGGGTTCAAGCGCAAAAACTGCGGGAATCCCTGAATGATCCCAATCCCCATATCAGAGCTTACGCCGCCGCAGCCCTGCGCCGCTCCGGGAAAGGCGAGTGGGACGACTTACTGCAAGATTTGACTAATGATAGCGCTGATATTCAATACTACGACCCGGATGAGGAGGAATTGATAGACACCTCAGTGGGCGAATATATCCACGCCGCTCGCCGGGAAATGATGCTTCACGGTTAGCTGTTTATCGTGGCGCAGACTCTCCGCACCCTGTCCGAAAACGCCCCGAATTTGTCATTCCCGCGAAAGCGGGAATCCAGTATTCATTGCTGTGGCGTAGGGTCTCCGCACCCTGCTCTATATACCAAAATATCAAATAGATGCTATCGACTGCGGAGAGTCGACAGGGCAAACTAAAATCTTGGGCGACAGTCCTTTCCAGATAACCCTAAATGCTCGAATTTCTCAAAAATACACTGTTTGAATTCTGGGGAGTTCTGGGGGAGATGGCTCCCTATCTTCTATTTGGTTTTCTCATAGCGGGGCTGCTATCGGTATTGATATCGTCCCGGACGGTTGAGCGCAGCCTGGGGGGCAGGGGGCTGATGCCCTCGGTCAAAGCGGCGCTGTTCGGGATACCCCTTCCACTCTGCTCCTGCGGAGTGATTCCGGTGGCAGCCTCGCTGAGACGCAGCGGAGCCAGCCCCGGAGCAGCCACATCGTTCTTGATTTCCACCCCGCAGACCGGAGTGGACAGCATTATGGTTACCTTTAGCCTGCTGGGACCGGTCTATGCCGTGTTCAGACCTCTGGCGGCGCTGGTAACCGGGCTGATAGGGGGAGGATTAGTGGAGTTTTTAGGAAGGAATAAAAACGGCGGAGGAGACTTCGCCGATGACTGCAAGGGGGAGTGCTATGTAAAGAGCGAGAACGGAAGCAAACTGCTCCGCGCTTTGAAATACGGCTTCATCACTCTGCCTCAGGACATCGGCAAACCCATCCTTTTAGGACTCCTGCTGGCGGGTTTGATAGCGGCGGTGCTGCCCCAGGACTTCTTCGCGTCCTATCTGGGCAGTGGGATAATCGGAATGTTGGTAATGATGGCGGTGGGCATACCCATTTACGTCTGCGCCACTGCCTCCGTACCCTTAGCTGCAGCGCTAATCGCCGCGGGAATTTCACCCGGAGCCGCGCTCGTGTTCCTGATGACAGGCCCCGCCACCAATGCCGCAGCGCTGACCACCATCTGGAAGGTGCTGGGAAGGAGGACTGCGCTGATTTATCTGGGAACCGTGGCCGCGGGCTCCCTCCTCGCAGGCCTGACGCTGGATTACATCTTTACCCTCGAAGGCATGAAAACTGCGGTTAAAGCCCCCTATATGATGCCGAATATTATCAGAGACTTAAGCGCGATACTCTTGCTTTTTACGCTGGGGTACGCTTTATTTAAAAACTATAAAGGAAAAGTAATCGGTGACCGCATAACGGAGGGTGAAATGGCAACTACTGAAATTAAAATAAAAGGTATGAGTTGCAGCCACTGCGCGGAAACGGTGCAAAAAGCCCTGAGCGACTGCCCCGGTGTAGAATCCGTGAGGGTGGATTTGAAGGGAAGCGCGGCGATGGTCGCCGGAGAAGGATACCAACTCGAATGCCTCCGCCAGGCAGTCGAAAAAAGCGGATATACCATTGTTAAATAAAGTATTTCAATTATGAGGCTGATATGGAACGGAAAGAAATCCTGAAATCCTTCATCAAGCGCCTGCACAGCGGCGAAAAAGCCGAAAACCTGAAAGAGGAATTCAAAGCGATGTTCGAAGGATTGGACTCTGAAGCAATCGCCCGTGCTGAAGAGGAGCTAATCAAAGAGGGAATGCCCCCTGAAGAAGTACACAGGCTCTGCGAAGTCCACCTCAAAGCCTTCAAGGAAACCCTCGAAAAAAATGAAATCCTCGCCCCTAAAGGGCATCCGATTCATACCTTGATGACCGAACACGAGCATTTTCTCGAATTAACGCAGAATTTCAAAATGCTTACGCAGGAACTGAAGGCCAACGACGGGATTAAAGCCGGAAAAAAGGAATTCAGCCGCATCGGGCAGATAGTCCAAGAATTCCGTGAATCCGAAAAGCACTACCTCCGCGAAGAAAACGTCCTCTTTCCCCTGTTGGAAAAGCACGGTATCACCCAGCCCCCGAAAATGATGTGGATGGAGCACGATGACATCCGTGACCTGAAAAAAGCCGTCTATGATTTGATGGCAAAAGCCCAGGATATTGCTTTCAACGACTTTATCGAAAAATTGGAAGAATACTCCAAGTCCTTGCATAAACTGCTATCCTCACATTTCTACAAGGAAAACAATGTGCTTTTCCCTTCGGCGCTGAGAGTGGTAGAGAAGCTGGAATGGGAGGAAGCTGTAGAACAGTTCGACGACATCGGCTATTGCTGCTATACACCACCTCCCTTTAAAACAAAGCCAAGGGCGGAACTCCCTGTACGACGCACTGGCGCTGAAATACACTTTGAAACCGGTTCGATGAAGCCGGAAACGCTGGAAGCCCTATTGAACACACTCCCCGTCGATGTAACCTTTGTGGACGCTGAAGACACCGTCAGATACTTCAGCCTGTCAAAGGAGCGCATTTTCACCCGCACCAAAGCTGTGCTGGGGAGGACCGTGCAGAACTGCCACCCGGAGAAGAGCGTGCACATTGTGAATGAGATACTAAAAGATTTTCGCAGCGGGAAACGCGAATCCGCAGAGTTCTGGATCGATATGGAAGGACGCAAAATCCACATCCGATACTTCCCCGTGCGGGATAAGGCGGGTAATTACCTGGGATGCCTGGAAGTAACACAGGACATAACCGACATCCAAAAAATCCAAGGCAAAAAACGCCTTTTGGATTAAGAGCTATAAGGCGAGTTCTCAATCCAACAATAGGAGCTTAATATTTAGTATATATGGAGTAAGCATCTCTGTCGTCATTCCGGCGCAGCCGGAATCCTTCTGGAAAAGAAAGATGCTGGCTCGCTTTGCAGCCAGAATGACGTGTAAGCTTAGAATCAGTAAAGTAATACAACACTTGTAACTTTCAAACTTTCACACTTTTAAACTTTCACACTTGAACATCTAAAACAAAAAAGAAAGGAAAACTAAAATGTTGAACAAAAAAGTCGAAGAAGCGCTGAACCGGCAGGTGAACGCAGAGTTCTACGCCTCGTTTCTCTATCTGTCTTTAGCGACTTATTATCAAGATATGAACCTGGACGGCTTCGCCCATTGGATGAAGGAACAAACCAAGGAGGAGATGGGTCACGCGATGAAAATTTACGACTATGTTTACGAGCGCGGCGGCAGCGTGAAACTGCTCCCTCTGGCAGGTCCTCCCGTCAAGTTCGACTCCCCGCTGGCTGGATTCCAAGCCGCCTACGAACACGAAGTCAAAGTAACCAAAATGATAGACGACCTGGTTACTCTGGCGGAAGAGGAAAAAGACCGCGCCACCGTCAGCTTCCTCAATTGGTTCATCGACGAACAGGTCGAGGAAGAAGACCAAACCTTGTCCATCGTGGAAAAAATGAAATTCGCCGGAGACAAACCACACGTCCTCTTTATGATTGACAGCTGGCTGGCGAAGCGCGAAGGCTGATTCTGCGTTACTGTGCTGCCGGATCTCCGCAGTTTGTCCGACAATCACAAAATGGGCGTCATTCCGGCTTGTCCGGAATCTGTAAGCCCATTTATATTAAAGAATTACAATCGAATGAGATCCTCTGTTTCTATATTCTCGGACAGACTGCCCGCACCCGGCAGCATTTCCACGGAGCTTGATAGGTGGGGATTCATCCCCCCGCATCATAAGCGTTAGGTTATGCCTTTAGCAAAGCGGAGACCTGACATATAGTCATTCTTGAAAAGAATGACGGAAAAAGGATGTCATTCCCGCGAAAGCGGGAATACATCTTCTTGTATTTGTATTATTTACTGGACTCCTGCTTGCGCAGGACTGACAAATCATAGGACAATCTTTTTTGGAATCGCTATAGATTCTGTATCCCGTAACCTAGTTCCGACAATTCATAATTCAACCGGTTGCATGCTGGATACTTTACACACCAAAAACAACAGAAAAATGTCCTTTGTAACATACTAAATAATAAACACATACAAAATACTCAAAATTTCCCCCTAAAATACTTGACAAATGTTCAGCAATTTCGTATATTACCTGTGAGGGGGCTTTTGATAACGAGGGCGGCGGCGCTGAGGGAGTTCATTCGCCTCGCCCTCATCTTCATCATCATTATCATCATCATCTGGGCTGGCGCTCCTATCGCATTTTCTATTTGTTGAATTGCTTAAGAGGTAAACAGTTATGGAATTTGATATATTAACTAAGCTTTTATATATTGATTTTCAACCGTGCTCATTAAATCTACGCCTTATGCCTTCCTAAATGGAATACTTCGACCATTGACCCTTACTATTAATTACTTCGATATCTTCAATCTGTGAAATAAATCCAATTTTCATCCATATCAGGATTTGTTATGCCCATAACTGAAGTCGAAAGATTTAGCGTCTCTTATCTGCAGGTTCTGGACGAGGAGGGGAACCTCGACGCTGAACTGGAACCGAAAATTCCCGATGCTGACCTGCTCGCACTCTACCGCTGGATGACACTGGCGCGGGAAGCCGACCAGCGGATGCTGAAACTGCAGCGGCAGGGGCGCATCGGCACCTTCGGACCCAGTTCCGGACAGGAAGCGGCGCATTGTGTCCCCGCCTTCCTGATGAAGGAGAACGACTGGCTGGTGGGAGCTTTCCGTGAAGCCGGAGCGCGGCTTATCCGGGGCGAAACCATCACCCAGGCCCTGCTGTTCTATAATGGTTTCGAGGAAGGAAACAAGCGCCCCGAAGGGATGCGCACCCTTCCCATCTCCATCATCGTGGGCAGCCAGACCCAGCACGCGGTAGGCATCGGCTATGCGATGAAATACCGCGGCGAAAAGGGGACGGCGGTGATAACGTTCTTCGGGGACGGAGCCACTTCCGAGGGGGATTTCCATGAGGCGATGAACTTAGCCGGACTCTGGAAAGTCCCGGTGGTCTTTATCTGCCAGAACAACCAATGGGCGATTTCCGTCCCGCGCGATAAGCAGACCGCCTCCAAGACTTTGGCTCAGAAAGCGCTGGCTTACGGCGTCCCGGCGCTGCAGGTGGACGGGAACGACACTCTGGCGATGTACCGGGCGGTGTCCGAGGCTCTGGAGCGGGCGCGCAAGGGCGAAGGCGCCACTTTGATTGAAGCGGTCACCTACCGCCTGATGATGCACACCACCGCCGACGACCCTAAGAAGTACCGCAGCGAAGAGGAGGTGGCGGAGTGGTGGAAACGGGAACCGTTGATACGGTTTCGGAAATATCTCGAAGCGAAGAAGTTATGGGACGAAACCAAGCAGAAGGCTTTGGAGGAGGAGGTCAGAGGAGAAATCGAGGCGGCGGTCAAAGAAATGGAATCAGGGGGCGATTTCAGACCCGATTTGAATTTCGACTATGTATTCGGAACCAAGCACGCGGATATCGAGGAACAGCGCGCGGAATTCCTGTCAAACCATCATTCGATGGATTCTCTTCGCGAACCATAGCACAATCCGCTGTACAGCGGAAAATTTATCGGCTTGCGTATTTACGCTACCGTTATTTGCAGATTAAACCTGAGAAAGGAGGGCGGCAATGCCTAAAATGAATATGGTGCAGGCGATAAACCTGGCTTTGGCGCAGGAGATGGAAAAGGATGACAGCGTCATCGTCTTAGGCGAGGATGTGGGAGTGGACGGCGGGGTGTTCCGCGTTACCGATGGTCTGATTGACAAGTTCGGCTCGGAGCGGGTTATCGACACGCCCATAGCTGAAGCGGGGATATTCGGGGCCGCGGTGGGGATGGCATTAGCGGGATTGAAGCCGGTGGCGGAGATGCAGTTTTCCGGGTTCTCCTACCCCATTGTGCCCCAGCTTGAAGGGCACGCATCGCGTTACCGCACTCGTTCGATGGGGGCTTGGACTGCGCCGCTGGTGGTGCGGATGCCCTACGGCGGAGGGGTGCGGGCGTTGGAACATCACAGCGAATCGCGGGAAGCGCTTTACGCCGCGATGCCGGGGGTAAATGTGATTCTGCCTTCGGGGCCGCGAAACGCCCGGGCTTTGATGGTGGCGGCGATACGGGATCCCGATCCGGTGGTGTTTATGGAGCCGAAGCGTTCCTATCGGGCGTTCCGGGAGGAGGTTCCCGAAGCTGAAGAAGTAATGGAAATCGGCAAGGCGCAGGTGGTTCGGGAGGGAACTGACATCACGGTAATTGCCTGGGGGGCGATGATGCGCCCGGTTTTGCAGGCGGTCGATGAGGTTCAGGAGAAGCGGGGCGTCAGCGTGGAACTCATCGATTTGCTGACTGTGGCGCCGATGGATGTGGATACGGTGTGCCAATCGGTGCAGAAGACCGGCCGGTGCGTGATTTCGCAGGAAGCCCCCAAGTCAATGGGTATCGCCTCGGAGATAATCGCCCGCCTCAATGATAAGGTATTGCTTTATCTGGAAGCGCCGGTGCAGCGGGTGACCAATTACGACGTGATAACGCCTTATTTCGGTCGGGAGATGAATTATATTCCCGACCCGCCGCGTATCAAGCGGGCGATCGAAAAGACGCTGGATTTTTAAGAGTATTCAGTTACCGCGGTTGGCAGGGCGGGTCATTCAGAGCCGCCGTTTAATGCCGCCGGGTGCGGAGACCCGGCGGGCACATCAATCACAGTTGCAAATTATAATCCCCCCTGCCCCCCTTTAGGAAAGGGGGGAAACAGCTTATGCGCTTTGAAAAGGGGAAAATTGGCAGAGCGGGTCATTCAGACCAGCCGGTTGTCTGTCGTTAGTTACCAGTAGGGGCGAACGGCCGTTCGCCCTTACAAAGAAGGATTCAGGCTGCGCCGGAATGACAGATTGTGGTCTGCATTCCCACGCGGGAGCGTATGAACTGGGGGGGAAATGCCGTAGAGTGCGGAAGCTCTGAGCGCATCGATAAGAAAATAATAAATCCAATCTTTCCATATATCTCAGGGGAGAGACGATGTACGAATTTAAACTGCCCGATTTGGGCGAAGGCATTCACGAGGGGGAAATCCTGAAATGGTATGTTCAGGAAGGCGACATTATCAAGGAGGACGAACCGCTGGTGGAGGTTGAAACCGATAAAGCTGCGGTAACCATCCCCTCGCCCAGCGGCGGGAAGGTGGTTCAACTTAACGGCAAGGTGGGGGATGTGGTCAATGTGGGGGACATTATCGCGGTTATCGGCGACGGCGAGGCTCCCGCTCCAGATAAGCCTCCTGAAGCGGCGAAGGAGGAGAAGAAAGCGCCGATGAAGCCGGTGGTGATGGAGGTGGATAAGATGGTCGAAGCCAAGCGCAAGGGCGAAATCCCTTCGCTCCCGGTGGCGGCGGCTCCGGCTACGCGGAGATTAGCGCGGGAAATGGGGGTGGACATTAAGCTGGTTACTCCCACCGGTCCCGGCGGGAGGATTACTCCGGAGGATGTAAAGCGTTTCGCCGAGGGGGAGAAGGCTGAAGCGAAAGCTCCCGAGGCTCCTCCAACGCCTGAGGTCGAAGAGAAGAAGGCGGAAGCGGAGTTTGCGGCGCACGCGGCTTCAGCCATACCGTTTTTAGACATCGATCCTCTGCTCGATTTCGAGCAGTGGGGCCCGGTGGAGAAGGAGCCGCTGCGCTCCATCCGGCGCAAGGTAGCGCGGAAGATGGTGACTTCGATGATATTAGCGCCTCACGTGACGCATATGGACGAGGCGGACGTGACGGAACTGGAGGAGTTTCGCCTTAAGGAGCGGAAACGTTTCGAGGGGAAGCCCGGCGGACGTTTGACGCTGATGGCGTTCGTCATCAAGGCGGTCACCGCTGGTTTGAAGGCGGCTCCGTCTTTCAACGCCAGTTTGGATCCTTTCAAGGAGGAGATTGTTTACAAGAAGTATTACAACATCGGCTTCGCGGCGGACACGGGCAAGGGATTAATCGTTCCGGTTATTAAGAACACCGACCGCAAGAGTATAATGGAGATTTCGGCGGACGTGGAGCTTTTAGCGCAGCAGGGGCGGGACAACGTCATCGAGGTGGACGCGCTCCGTGGCGGGACTTTCACCATCACCAATGTGGGACCGTTAGGGGGGACGGCGTTGATACCGACTATCAACTACCCGGAGGTGGCGATATTGGGGATGGGTAAGGTTCAGGAAAAGCCGGTGGTTCGGGAGGGGCAGATAGTTATTCGGAAGATACTGCCGGTCAGTTTGTCTTTCGACCACCGCATTGCTGACGGGGCGGATGCGGCGCGGTTCGTATCGGAGCTTATCAAGCATTTGTCGGATCCGAGTTTATTGTTGTTGGAAACATAGCTAAAATAGCGATAGTATAATTATTGGAATTTCAAGATATCCACAACCATTTATACTTGCGTTATACCGATTTCTTGTCTATTTTCTCAAAAAACTAAGGGAAATCGCTCTGTACTATAGTCGGGGACATATATATGGAATCTAAGATTTTAAAAAACAAACCACTTGTAGAAGCGATTTTTGAGGTAAGGTGGGGGCTTAAAGAGATAGAGGGACATAATGTAAGGATTGACCCGCATTATGACATTCTGCTCGGCAGTTTCTATCAAGCGGTAAAAGATTCATATCCATATCATGAGAAACTGGCGGCTGCTGAAGTTCCCGATGAATTAACACCATATGTTGTCAAACACAGATTTAGAAAATCGAAGAATGAATGGCCTTTGGTACAGATTGGCCCGGGTGTTTTATCTCTAAACAATACTGTGGGATATATTTGGGATGATTTCAGGGCGAGAATTCATAAAGTGGTAAATGCCTTACAGGAAACTCACCCAAATAAAGAAGAACTAAATATGAATGGATTATTGTTAAGATATATTGACGCTGTTGACTTTGATTTTGAAACAGATAATATTGTGGATTATCTTCGGACTAATATGAAGCTTGAGGTCAAATTTAAACCAATATTATTTGAAGATACAGACATTAAGGATGTTCCTCATAACTGTGATATTAAGTTTTCTTTCAAATCTGAAAAACCGCCCGGATTATTGGTTATTAGATTCAATAAAGGGAAGAGGGAGAATAAGGACGCTTTGATCTGGGAAACAGTTATGAAGTATAACGCTGACGAAAAACTCGATATGAATGATGTTTTTTCCTGGGTGGACGAATCTCATGAATTATTACACAATTGGTTTTTTAGAACGATCGAAGGCAGTCTATATAGGAGATTTAAGTAATGTCTCAAGCTACATCATATCAACCAGTTATCAATGAATTTGCTTTATCTGCACCTTCAGCCTTTAAAGCGGCAAGTTCTCTTCATATGGGTACAGAAAATATTGGGCAAATAATCGTAATTCCTTTTCGACTTGATGGAGAATTAGACAACATTATGGACAAAGATGTTAAAACCTTTGATATAAAAGGAGAAGAATTTACAGACGAGGACTTGCTATTAAGCCTTGTTAATAATGACCATTTTGTCGTATTGCCTCCCAAGAAAAAAATCTCGATAAATATTACCATAAGAAGCATTAGAAAAGGCAAACCTGTCTTTATCAACTCGGAGGATCAATAATGCCTGATTCTAAAGGGTGGTATGAATGGACTGAGGACAATAATATAATGCAGGGCGATTTGATAGAAGACTGCCCCATCATAGTTCCCCCGTCAAAGATTGATTTAGATGGTAACTATAAAGTAGATGTTGACTATTATGATGTGATTGTTGTTAGTCACTCATGCGATATTGCGACCGGGAAATTAGAGATTGTTTTAGTATGTCCTTTTTGTGAGCTGAGTGAATTTGGTGATCTTAACACCTTCTTTAAAAAAAATGATGCAAAAGAGGGATTAAGGCGAGGATATTCACCGAGTTATCATTTGCTAAATAAACCATTTATCAGTGAAAAATTTATTGACTATCTTGTTGTCAATTTCAGAAGCGTTTACGGGGTACACTTTAAGTTCTTAAAAAATGTTGTTGAAAGAGTTAATAAAAGACTTCGATTAGTCTCCCCATATAGAGAACATCTTTCCCAAGCATTTGCCCGCTATTTTATGCGTGTAGGCTTACCTGCCGACATTCCTCCTTTTTCTAAAAAGACAGCAATATTATAGAGAGATATATTATGGTAATGGGAAGTTTGAAGGAAGAGGCTGAGGTCGCGGTCATCGGCGCGGGGCCCGGGGGTTATGTGGCGGCGATACGGGCGGCGGATTTGGGTAAGGAGGTGGTGTTAATCGACGACCGTGTACGTTTGGGCGGAGTATGCACGCTGGAGGGGTGTATTCCCTCCAAGGTGCTGATTTCCGCGGTGGAGCTGGCTGAAAGCGCCAAAGAGGCGGAGAAATTAGGGCTCAGGTTTAAGGATATCCAAATCGACACGGAGGGACTGCGGGGCTGGATGGATTCAGTGGTGGAAAAGCTGACAGGGGGAATCAGCGCGCTGCTGAAGCGGCGGGGGGTGGAGGTTATCCGGGGGAGTGCTCGTTTCGACGGCGGTCGTTCGCTGGCGGTCGAGGGGGCGGATGTGTCCGGTATCGAGTTCCGCAAATGCGTAATTGCGACTGGCAGCCGGGTGAATGTGATACCTCCGGCGCGGGATAAGGGGATATGGACTTCTACCGAGGCTTTGCGGCTGCCAGAGGTTCCGGAGCGGCTGGTGGTTATTGGCGGGGGGTATATCGGGCTGGAGCTGGGGCTGGTTTACGCGGGGCTTGGTTCGCGGGTGACGGTGGTGGAGTTTTCGCCGCGGCTTTTACCGGGGGCGGATTTCGATTTAGTGGATATAATGGTGAAGAATTGCGAGAAGAAGTTTGAAAGCATCTTGTATGAATCGAAAGTTACAGGGATTGAAGAGAAATCCGGCGGCTACATCGTAACAGCGGATCAGAAGGCGGAGACATTGAAACTGGAGACCGACCAAGTTCTTCTGGCGGTGGGGAGACTTCCCAACACGAATGACATCGGATTGGATAAAGCCGGGATCAAGGTGAATGAGCGGGGCTTCATCGAAGTGGACGCGGAGGGGCGGACTTCGGCGGAGAATATTTTCGCTATCGGGGATGTGACTCCGGGTCCGATGTTAGCGCACAAGGCGAGCCGCGAGGCTCACGTGGTGGCGGAGGTGATAGCGCAGATGAAGTCCGCATTCGACAACGCGGCGATTCCCGCGGTGGTTTTCACCAAGCCGGAAATCGCCTGGGCGGGCTTGACGGAGCGGGAGGCTGAAGCCAAGGGTATCAAGGTCGAAGTGGGTCGGTTCCCGCTCAGAGCCTTGGGTCGGGGGCAGACTATCGGCCAGACCGAGGGTATGACTAAGGTAATCGCGGAGCCTGAGACGGGCCGGGTGCTTGGAGTGGGGATGGTTGGTCCTCACGTGTCGGATTTAATCGCGGAGGGGACATTGGCGCTGGAAATGGGGGCGACGCTGGAGGATTTAATTGTGACCATTCACCCTCACCCCACGCTTTCGGAGGCGATTATGGAGGCTGCGGAGGTGACTGCGGGCGAGCCGGTGCACATCTTCCCACAGCGGAAGAAGTAGAGTGTCAGCAAGCAAGGACTTAACGGCGGAAGGTTATCCCTTTAAACCGCATATCACGCGGTACGCTTTCGACGACGATCTGGTCGAGACGGTTCTTTCGAGCCGGAATCCCCGGTTCAGGGTTTACGTTTCGCGGGGTTTGAGTGTGGTTTTGGGACGGGGGAGCGACCCGGTGGGGGAGCTTTTCCTTGAGGCTTGCGCTTCGGAGGGGATACCGCTGTTTCGGCGTGACGGAGGGGGGTGCGCGGTGGTGTTGAGTACGGGGGAGGTTATTGTGTCGGCGGCGCTGCCGGTGGAGGGGATTGGAGGGAATTCGCGTTATTTCCGGGCGCTGACAAGGTGGCTGATAGGGGGGCTTGAGCGGTGCGGGATTGCGGAAGTTGTCCGTCGGGGCGTGTCGGATTTGGCGCTGGGGGAGCGGAAGATTGGGGGTTGCAGCGTCAAGCGCACCAAGGATTACATAAATTTTTCGGCGACGATAATGGTGGAGCCGCGGGTGGATTTGATGGAGCGTTGTCTGCGTCATCCTCCGCGGGAGCCTGATTACCGGCGGGGGAGGTCTCACCGGGATTTTGTGCTGGGATTGCAGGAGGCGGGGCTTGCTGACAGCGCGGCGCGTTTGGCGGGTAATTTGGGGGATGGTCTTCA
>CAYQZD010000001.1:0-63202 GCA_964421875.1 uncultured bacterium | reverse complement strand
GGGGGGGGGGTTGGGGGGGTGAGGGGGGGTGGGGTGTGGGGGGGGGGGAGCTTCAGTCGATTGCGGTGAGGTTCGCGGTGGATTTCACACCTTAAAAATTCCATCCAATTAGAATAATTTCCAATACTATACCATTAAAAATCTGGTTTGTCACGGGATTATATTGATCATTAAGATTGCTTCGCTTCGCTCGCAATGACAATGGTTATTTTTCTATTATTTGACGGACTATTTCGGGGGAAATGACATTCTATCAACGGACGACGGAGGTGAAAAAAATGAAATAATTATCAAACCGGACTTGACTTTATGGTTATTTGGGGTTATATTATACTACAATTGTAGCATATCAATTATTCTTGTTCACCAATCAGGAGCATAATATGACAGAGGTGAAAGCCACCAATGTAGTGTGGCATGAGAGTCACGTGGAGCGGAGCTTGCGGGAAAGTCTGCTTAAGCAAAAGGGTTGCACTATCTGGTTTACGGGACTTCCATCTTCGGGGAAAAGCACCACTGCATTCACGCTGGAGCATGAGTTGATTAAGCTGGGCTACCTGGCTTATGTGCTTGACGGTGACAATATCAGGCATGGTTTGAACAAGAATTTGGGATTTTCCGAGGCGGACAGGATGGAGAACATTCGCCGTATCGGGGAGGTTGCCAAGCTTTTCGCTGACGCCGGGGTAATCACTATGACCAGCTTTATTTCCCCTTACCGCCGGGACCGGGATTTGGCGCGTAAACTTCATCAGGAATCGGGCCTTCCTTTCATTGAGGTATTTATCGATACGCCGGTGGATATCTGCGAGCAGCGTGATCCCAAGGGATTGTATAAAAAGGCACGTCGTGGTGAAATCAGGGGATTCACCGGTGTGGACGACCCCTACGAATTTCCTAATCAACCTGAACTGGTGGTAAAGACTGCGGACAAGCAGCCCAGAGAATTGGTGAGCGAAATCTTGTCATATCTAAGACAAATGGGATTGTTAGGGGGAAAATAAATCCTTATAGAGGGTCTCTTTCGCTACCTCGCGCCACGAAGCATGAAAATAATGCCTCGCAAGGAAGCGGCAAAGTTATTTTTAAGGTTAAGATAAACCACAGATTGCACAGAATGCTGCCGGGTGCGGGGACCCGGCAGCACTGATAGGATTCTTGCGACCTGCAACTTGTTGACTGGCAGACTTATTTTCAAGGTAAATGTTTAGGGATATTAGCATAATACCAAGATATTTCGTATTAATATTGTAGTATTGCACGGAGTCGTCGAAGCTAATTTCGGAGTATTGATGTCAGGTCTCCGCTTTGCTAAAGACTTGATGTGACGGTATGTCGGTTTTTAAATAAGCCGACTTACAAATGATTATAATCCCCCCTGCCCCCTTTAGAAAAGGGGGTATATTGGACGTTTTTTCCGAATGGGAGGTAATAATGGCGTTCTTATCTGCATTCCCGCGCAGGAGTGTGGGGAACGAGAACCACTAAAGAGAAGAGGTCTGCTGTTATGAACGACGAATCACCACGAATCAGGGTCAAAGCGGTTTTTCCTGGGGATGATTTCCAGAAATTTCTGGATACTTTGGCTGCTAAGGGATACGGGATTATTGGGCCTACGGTTCGTGACGGTCAGTTGTTGTTAGACGAAATAATCCAGGTTCAGGATTTACCGATAGGGATAACCGACGAGCAGGATAAAGGCATTTTCCGGTTGAAGGAGCGAGGCGACAAGCTCATTTTCGGATATGTTTTGGGGCAGCATTCCTGGAAGAAGTACCTTTATCCCCCCCGTCAGGAGCTTTGCGCGACTCACCGCACTCGGACTAGCTGGAAGGCTTCGGTGGTGGAGTCTGAAGCGCCTTTGAACGCTTTTTTAGGCGTCAGGCCCTGCGAGATTGCGGCGATTCAGCGTTTGGACGGGGCGCTTTTAGAGGGCGAATTCGCCGACCCCGGCTATGCGGCGCGTCGAGCTAATAGTCTTATTATCGCGGTCAACTGCGGGACTCCCGGCGGGAGCTGTTTCTGTGTGTCGATGGGGACCGGTCCCAAAGCGGCTGCGGGTTTCGATTTGGCTTTGACCGAGGTTTTGGAGGGGGATTCGCACTTCTTTGTGGTGGAAATCGGTTCAACAGTGGGGGCGGAAATCGCTGAATCCTTAGGCTGGCGGGAAGCTACGGAGCGGGAGGCTGCCGTTGCGGCTTCGGTCTCAGAGCGGGCGGCGGGTATGATGGGCCGTTCGGTGGAGACTGCGGGTGTGAAGGAATTGCTTTACCGGCACGCGGAGAACTCAATTTGGAACAGCATCGCCAAGCGTTGTTTGACCTGCGGCAATTGCACGATGGTGTGTCCCACCTGTTTCTGCTCCACGGTGGAGGATTACACCGATTTGCAGGGGAAGGAGGCGGTTCGAGTGCGGAAGCTGGATTCCTGCTACACTATGGATTATTCCTACATCCACGGCGGCAGTGTGCGTTACAGCGCCGGAGCTCGTTACCGGCAGTGGCTGACCCACAAATTTGCGAGCTGGCAGGACCAGTTCGGCGCAATGGGCTGCGTGGGGTGCGGCCGCTGTATCACTTGGTGTCCGGCGGGTATCGATGTGACGGAGGAAATCCGGGCTATCCAGGAGAATGAAGCCAAGCTTTCGGCGGCGGCGGCTTTGTAGCGAACCGGCTTCGCTGGAGGGCGAAGTCAGTGGTTTGCCTCAATATGACACTATATAATAGCTATATATTTCGAAGGAGTGATTAAATGGACACACTTGAACCTATCCTGGCGGAACATCCCTTTTTCAAGGGTTTGGACCCCAAGTACCTTAAGTTAGTGGTTGGCTGCGCTTCCAATATCCGTTTCGAACCGGAACAGCGGATTTACAAGGAGGGCGCTCCCGCAAACCAGTTTTACCTCATCCGCCAGGGTCGGATTGGGCTTGAAATCAACATTCCCAATCGGGGTCCCATCACTATTCAGACCATTACCGACGGTGAAATTTTGGGATGGTCCTGGCTGATTCCCCCCTACAAATGGCGTTTCACCGGGATAGCCTACGAGTTGACGCGCGCCATCGCGGTTGACGGGACTTGTCTGCGAAAAAAATGCGAGGAGGACCATGAGCTGGGTTATATTTTCTATAAGCGCTTCGCGGACATTATAGTGCAGCGGCTCCAGGCTACGCGCTTGCAGCTATTGGATGTGTACGGTATTCACTAAATCCTCAGGCGATTGTTTCTTCGCGACCTCGCATCCCAAAACATGAAAGTCGTTATGTGAGGCAATTTGTAAGGGCGGTTCGCGAACCGCACTACCATCCTGTGGGGAGGAAATGATTCTATTTTCAGGATAAACCATCATAGATGGTATCTTTTCGCGACCATCCACAACGCAGGATGAAAATAATGGCTCGCGAGGAAACAGTAAATCTATTTTCAAGGTAAATGTTGCAGAGTGCGGGGACTCTGCAGCACGATAATTTTAAGAAATATGGGCTTTCAGATTCCGGACTAGCCGGAATGACGCTCATTTTAGTAATTGTCGGATAGACTGTTTCTCAGGAGTGACAACTTTCTTCTTACATAATGTCGGAACTAGGTTCCGACCTACAGATACTGCAGCACGGTATTATCAGAATTTAGGGTGAGAAATATATGAAAAGACAGAAGAATGACCCGATGCTTCCGGTTCCTTTCAAGGTTCAGGGAGTGAGGCGGGAGACCGGCGACACCTTCACCTTGGAGTTGGAAAGTGGCAGAGGTAACGGTGGATTTTCCTTCCAGCCCGGTCAGTTCAATATGCTTTATGTTTACGGGACGGGGGAGGTGCCTATCTCCATCAGCGGGAATCCCAGCGACGGCGGGCGGTTGTTTCATACCACGCGTGTTGTGGGGGCGGTTACCAGCGCGATGGGGAAGCTCCGCCAGGGGGATGTATTGGGAATCCGCGGGCCCTTCGGTACACATTGGCCGGTGGAGGGGGCTGAAGGGAAGGATGTGGTGATAGTGGCCGGCGGTATCGGCCTGGCTCCGCTGCGTCCCGCGCTTTATCACCTGCTAAGTCACCGGGAGCAGTACGGCAAGGTAGTGCTGCTCTACGGCACCCGCACCCGGGATGACATCCTTTACCGGCGGGAATTGGAGCATTGGCGTTCGCGTTTCGATCTGGAGGTTCATGTTACGGTGGATCGGGGTACGGGGAGCTGGCGCGGCAACGTGGGTGTGGTGACTACTTTGATACCCAAGGCTCCTTTCGACCACTCCAATTGCTTGGCTTTGGTATGCGGGCCGGAGATTATGATGCGTTTCACCATTTTAGAGCTTTTAAAGCGAGGCCTTGCGGAAAGCGACATCTATTTATCGATGGAGCGGAACATGAAATGCGGTATGGGTTTATGCGGACACTGCCAGTACGGGCCTCATTTCATTTGCAAGGACGGTCCGGTGTTCCAATACGATACGATAAAAGACCTCTTAGAAAAGCGGGAGATATAAGATGGCTCATAAGAAAAAGCCGAAATTAGCAGTTTGGAAATTCGCCTCCTGCGACGGCTGTCAGCTTAGCCTTCTGGACTGCGAGGACGAATTGCTCGCGGTTGCGGGTGAAGTCGAAATCGCCAATTTTCCAGAGGCTTCGCGGGCGGTGTCGCGGGGTCCCTATGATATTTCGCTGGTGGAAGGCTCAATCACCACGCCTCACGACATCATTAGGATACAGAAGGTGCGTAAGGTTTCGAAGTTCCTCATCACTATCGGCGCCTGCGCTACTGCGGGCGGGATACAATCGCTGCGAAATTACAAGGACGTCAAGGATTTCGTCAACATTGTTTACGCCCATCCGGAGTATATCGAAACTTTAAGTAAATCCACGCCTATCGCCGACCATGTTTTCGTCGATTTCGAACTGAGGGGCTGCCCCATCAGCAAGGGACAGCTCTTGGAGGTTATCAACGCCTATCTTAACAACCGGCGTCCCAACATCCCCAATTACAGCCTCTGCATCGAGTGCAAGCAGCGGGGCAACATCTGCGTGCTGGTTTCGCAGGGGCTCCCTTGTTTAGGTCCGGTTACTCAGGCGGGCTGCGGCGCTTTGTGTCCTTCCTTCAACCGCGCTTGTTATGGTTGTTTCGGGCCTAAAGAGACGCCGAATACGATTTCGATGAGCGAACGGATTGTGGCGCTGGGTTATAAAGCCGAGGATGTTATCCGTTTTTACCGCACCTATAACGCTTATGCAGAACCTTTCCGCAAGGAGAGCGAGGCTTACGAGCGGTAAGGCGGGTTTCGTGCTGCCGGTGAGGGCGGTTCACGAACCGCCCCTACACAGAAGGATTCTGGCTTGCTTCGCAGCCAGAATGACGATTATACTTCAACCCAGTAAAGTGATACATAACTTTAAATTGTAGAATATCAGGCATATCGATATGCAGTCTAAAAAAAAGTCGGATAAAGAAAGTACGAATTCACAGGGCGCCAGGACGATTAAGGTAGATTATTTAGCCCGTGTCGAGGGGGAGGGGGGCTTCAATATCAAGGTAAAGAATGGCAAGGTGATGGAGGCTAAGCTGAAGATATTCGAGCCTCCGCGCTTTTTCGAGGGTTTCCTTCGGGGCCGGCGTTATCAGGAGGCGCCTGACATCACCGCACGCATCTGCGGCATCTGCCCTATCGCCTACCAGATGAGTTCGATTCACGCTTTCGAGAGCGCTTTCGAGGTCAAGGTTCACCCTCAGATTCGCGCGCTGCGGAGGCTTTTTTACTGCGGGGAATGGATTGAGAGCCACGCACTGCACGTGTTTATGCTGCATGCGCCCGATTTCCTGGGTTACCAGGACGCTATACAGATGGCTAAGGACCACGGCGACCTGGTGAAGATGGCGCTGGAGCTGAAGAAAATCGGCAACGAGATAGTGAGGGTGATTGGGGGTCGGGAGATACATCCGGTCAACGCCTGCGTGGGCGGCTTTTACCGCGCTCCCAGTAAGAAGGAGCTTCAGCCTTTAGTCGATAAGCTGAAGTGGGCGATTGATGCGTCGGTGAAGACGGTGCGTTTCGTGGCAACGCTTCCTTTCCCTGAGCTCGACTACGATTACGTGTTTGTGGCTCTTCGGCACGAGGAGGAATACGGTATAAACGAGGGTCGGCTGGTTTCAAATAGGGGTTTGGATATTCCGGTATCGGAATATGAGGAGCATTTCGAAGAGGAGCATGTGAAACACTCCACATCGCTGCATTCCCGGATAAAGGAGCGGGGTGCTTACTTTGTAGGACCTCTGGCGCGGTTCAATTTGAATTTCGAAAAACTGACACCGGTGGCGCAAGCCGAGGCGAAAGCGGTCAATTTCCTCCCGGTATGCAGCAATTCCTTCAAGAGTATCATCGCTCGGGCGGTGGAGTTGGTTTTCGCTTGTGAAGAGGGTTTGCGGATAGTCGAGGAATACGAGCCGCCCCCGCAGTCGAGGGTCGATGTGGCGCATCATTCCGCCAAAGCTTACGGCTGTACCGAGGCTCCGCGGGGGATACTCTATCACCGCTATACTGTGGGCGATTACGGTTTGATTCGGGACGCGAAGCTGGTTCCTCCGACTTCGCAGAATCAGCCTACGATAGAGCGTGACCTCTCCGATTTTGCTCAGCGCAACCTCGATATGGACAAGGATAAGCTGACCTGGCATTGCGAGCAGGTGGTGCGGAATTACGACCCCTGCATTTCCTGTTCCTGTCATTTCCTGAAGCTCAATATAGAGCATGTTTAGCCGGGCGCTGAGATGGTGGAGACCAATTCCGGAGCGGATTTTCCCAAACGCTTGATAATCGGTGTGGGCAACGATTATCGGGGCGATGACGCGGCGGGACTGCTGGCGGCGCGGAGGCTCATGGAGTTCACTTTCGGGGGGGCGCGTGTAGTGGAAGCCGAGGGGGAGGCTTCCGGGTTGATGGAGCTTTGGGAGGGAGCGGAGGAGGTCATCATCATCGACGCGGTGGTTTCCGGGGGGGAGGCGGGTGCGGTTTATCGTTTCGATGCGGCTGCTGCGCCGCTTCCGCGGGAATTATTCGCCAGTTGTTCCACTCACAGTTTCAGTCTGGCGGAGGCGGTGGAACTGGCGCGGGCGCTGGGGCGGCTGCCGAAAAAGCTGGTGGTGTTTGGGATTGAGGGGAGGAATTTCGAGACCGGCGCGGGTGTGAGCGCGGAGGTTGAGCGGGGGATTGAGCGGGCGGCGGGGATGATTTTAGGGGAAATCGCATAGAATTGGATTAGAAAGTCCCGATCGAGGGCGGATACGGGGATCCGCCCCTACGATGCTTTAGATTTATGAAGTTGGATTTCAGTATGTATTTGTTTATTATAACATTATATTCACAACGAATTAAACGGATTAACCGAATTAGATTCGGTTTATATCAATAATATATAAGAACATAGATTTTTGAAAGTTTTTATCAACTTCACATCAGCCGGTAGGGGCGAACAGCCATTCGCCCCTACGAAGAGGGATTCCGGCTGCGCCGGAATGACTTGTATATTGGTGGGTTACGAACCCACCCTACGGTCATGCAACAGGGCGCTGAGACCCTGTCGCACTATGAAAACCGATTGGGGCAACACACCCTTTGGGAAAGTAAAAAGTAATATTCAGGGACAATATAATGCATGAACGTTCGTTGATATCCAATCTTATAAATAAGGTGGAATACATTGCTCGGGAGCAGAAGGTATCCCGGGTGGTGTTGGTAAAAGTGAGATTAGGGGCGCTTTCACACATATCGGCAGAACATTTCCGGGAGCATTTCGAGCGGGACTGCTCCGGATCCATCGCCGAAGGGGCGCTGCTGGAGGTTGATGTATCCGACGATATGGACGACCCTCACGCTCAGGAGATACTGCTGGAAAGCGTGGATGTGGAGGAATAACAGTGTAAATGTTCCAAAATGAAAATATGTATGAAGCTCCTCATATAACTGCCATTCGGAGGAGTGATAAGTTACAGCGTTTGCGAGTTTGCCTCAAGGGCGCAGTTCAGGGGGTCGGTTTTCGCCCTTTCGTTTATCGATTGGCGATGGATTTAGGTCTGACAGGATGGGTGAGCAACTCTAATGAAGGGGTATCGATAGAGGTGGAAGGCGGCCGGGAGCTTCTTGATAGATTTATATTGAGACTGGAATCGGAGAAGCCGCCGCTCAGTCATATTCAGAGCCTGGAGCCGCTGTTTCTGGACCCGGCGGGGTATGGGGATTTTTCCATCCGCCCCAGTTCGGAATCGGGTTTGAAGACGGCGCTGGTTTTGCCTGACATTGCCACCTGCCCGGACTGCCTTCGGGAGATTTTCGACATTTCGGACCGGCGTTATCTCTATCCTTTCACCAACTGCACTCACTGCGGGCCCCGCTACAGCATCATCAATTCCCTCCCCTACGACCGTCCTCAAACTTCAATGCGGGATTTCGAAATGTGCGACCGCTGCCGGGCGGAGTATGAGAATCCTTTG
The DNA here is from genome assembly GCA_964421875.1 of uncultured bacterium. Taxonomy (GTDB): domain Bacteria; phylum Electryoneota; class Tariuqbacteria; order Tariuqbacterales; family Tariuqbacteraceae; genus CAYQZD01. The sequence goes on along the minus strand of CAYQZD010000001.1, from coordinate 54,726 downwards.
GACCGGCGTTTCCACGCTCAGCCCACCGCTTGTCCGGACTGCGGACCTCAACTCGAGCTTTGGGATGTGTCGGGCAGGATTTTAGAACGGCGGCACAATGCGCTTTTAGCGGCGGCGGAGGCTGTGCGGGAGGGAAAGATAGTCGCGGTCAAGGGTTTGGGGGGCTTTCATCTGATGGTCGATGCCGGGAATGTGGCTTCGGTGGAGGAACTGCGGCGTCGAAAGGGGCGTGAGGAGAAACCTTTCGCGCTGATGTATCCCTCGCCGGAGGTTTTAGCGGAGGACTGCGAGGTGTCAGCCCCGGAATCGCGGCTTTTGCGTTCGCCTGAATGTCCCATAGTGTTACTGCATCGGCGGGAGAAGGGCGGTTCGGGGCGGGTTTCAGCGTCGGTGGCGCCGGGGAATCCCTGGTTGGGGGCGATGCTCCCTTACACCCCGCTGCACCATATATTGATGAGGGAGCTGGGATTTCCGGTGGTTGCCACCAGCGGTAATCTTTCAGATGAACCAATCTGCACCGAGGAGCGCGAGGCGCTTTTGCGTTTGGGGCGAATCGCCGATTTATTTTTGGTTCACAACCGTCCCATCATGCGGGGTGTGGACGATTCGATTGTGCGGATGACGATGGGGCGGGAGCTGGTATTGCGGCGGGCGCGGGGTTACGCGCCTCTGCCGGTTAAGTGTAAAAGCTGCGAAGGTACGGTTATGGCAGTGGGTGGGCACTTAAAGAATACAGTGGCTTTGAGGCTGAACGGCGGTGTTTTCCTGAGCCAGCATTTGGGGGATTTGGAGACCTCCGCGGCTTGGAAGGGATTTCGGGAGGCGCAGGAGAGTCTGCAGAAACTATATGGAACCAAACCGCAGATTATGGTCTGCGATTTACATCCGGACTATTTATCCACGAAATACGCCGAAAAATCCGGAGTCAAATTGAAAAAGATACAACATCATCGCGCTCATATACTTTCTTGTATGGCGGAGAACGAACTGGAGGGACCGGTATTAGGAGTTTCCTGGGACGGTACAGGGTATGGTCCAGACAGCACCGTCTGGGGTGGAGAATTTTTAGTTGTCGAGGGAGATTCATTCCGGCGGGCGGGGCATCTCCGCACTTTTCCGCTGCCGGGAGGGGATAAAGCGGCGCAAGAGCCTCGGCGCAGCGCAATGGGGCTGTTGTATGAAATTTACGGCGGGGATGTATTCAACTGGGATTTCCTGCCTCCGGTTAGGTCGTTTCCTCAAGAGGATTTGCATAATCTCATCAAGATGCTTTCGCAGGGAATCAATACTGCGCGGACCTCGAGCGCGGGTCGATTGTTCGACGCGGCGGCTTCGATATTGGGATTGCGGCAGGTTTCAAGCTATGAAGGCGCGGCGGCGATGGAACTGGAACACTTAACCGACGGCGTGAGCACCGGCGAGTATTATATCTTTCGGATTATAGAGAGCGATTCAGCGATAGTGGTGGATTGGGAGCCGATGATTCTGGAACTGTTTTCCGATGTAATATCAGGATTATCGGAAGGTTTGATTTCAGCTCGTTTCCACAACGGGCTGGCGGAGGCTATAGTCGAAACCGCGATTTTAGTGGGAGAGCCGAAGGTGGTCCTCAGCGGCGGCTGTTTCCAGAATTGTTACCTGACGGAGCGGACAGTCAGCCGCTTGCGGGAGGAGGGTTTCCAGCCTTACTGGCATCAGCGGGTGCCTCCCAACGATGGAGGGCTGGCGCTGGGGCAGGCTTTTTCGGTTCGATAATCCGCTTGAGGCGGATTAAAGTCAGGTCTCCGTTTCGCTAAAGACCTGACTTAGCGCAATACGCTGAAACAGCTGTGTTGGGTGGGTCATTCAGAGCCACCGTTGATGTCGCAGAGTACGGGGACTCTGCGACACGGTGATACCTGATTAACGGTTGCCGGTAGGGGCGGTTCGCGAACCGCCCCTACTAAACCCTAATCTCCAAAACCTATTTTTAAGATAAAAAATTGCAGGTCGGGAATTTATCCCCCGACAAATTATGCGGGGGGATAAACCCCCCGCCTACTTCAGTAATTATTCAATGACACCTTTCTAACAATGTGTTTGGCGGTACCGGGTAAAATATTGGAAATAACCGATGAAGATCCCGTTCTTCGCCGGGGCAGAGTCAGTTTCGGGGGATTGATTAAAGAGGTAAGTCTGGCTTACACGCCGGAGGCGGCTGCCGGGGAATATGTGGTGGTGCACGCAGGCTTTGCCATCAGCATGTTGGACCAGGGGGAAGCGGAGCGGACGTTGGCGCTGCTGGATGGATTGGAAGAGGATTCGGCGGAGGATGTCTCCCGGTGAAGTATATCGACGAGTACCGGCATCCGGCGCCAGCGCGAACGCTTGCTGCTTCCATCCACGGGGAGAGTAGAGGACCTCACCGAATAATGGAGGTTTGCGGCGGCCAGACCCACGCGATTCTGCGTTTCGGCATCGATAAGCTGCTGCCGCCGGAGGTTACGCTTATTCACGGGCCGGGATGTCCGGTGTGTGTGACTCCAGTGGAATTGATTGACAAAGCAGTGGAAATAGCTTCCCGGCCGGAAGTGATTTTCTGCTCATTTGGCGATATGCTGCGGGTGCCGGGCAGCGGAAGTGATCTGCTTTCAGCCAAAGCCGAGGGCGGCGATGTGCGGGTGGTGTATTCGCCACTGGACGCATTGAAAATAGCAGAGGCGGAGCCGGGGCTTGAAGTGGTGTTTTTCGGTATCGGTTTTGAAACCACTGCTCCGGCGAACGGGATGGCGGTGTATCAGGCGAAACTCAAGGGAGTGACTAACTTCAGCCTGCTGGTTTCGCAGTTTTTAATTCCTCCTGCGGTGGAGGCGATACTATCTGCGGAGAAAAACCTGGTGGAGGGTTTATTAGCTCCGGGTCATGTCTGCGCCGTGACCGGGTGGGAATCGTATGAGGAGCTTGCGGAACATTATAGTGTTCCCATCGCGGTTACCGGTTTCGAGCCGACGGATATTCTCTTGGGAATATTGAGTTGTGTACGGCTGCTGGAAGCGGGGGAAAGCGGGGTGGAGAACTGTTATTCCCGGGCGGTGCGGCGGGAGGGGAATCTTGCCGCGAGAAGGTTGATGGAGGAGGTTTTCCGGGTTACGCCGCGGCGGTGGCGGGGGATTGGGGAGATTGACGGCAGCGGTTTAGGATTGAATGAAGCTTACATCGATTTCGATGCTGAATCGCGGTTTGGGAGGGCTGCGGCAGTTTCCGATTCAGCGGAGGACTGCATCAGCGGCGAAATCCTGCGGGGATTGAAAAAGCCGGACGAATGCCCCTCCTTTGGGGGAGCCTGCACTCCTGAGCATCCTTTGGGGGCTACGATGGTGTCTTCGGAGGGGGCTTGCGCCGGCTATTATAAGTACCATAATCCAAAAACATCGAAAGCGACAGCGGATTTATGAGATTGTACGTAGAAAAAATTATAATCGTTGCAGCGGTTTTGGGGCTGCTATCAGGGATTTCCGCCGCCAAGGTTAAAATCGCCGATAAGATTTTTCTGGATGCTGAATTCCGGCCCCGGCTGGAAATCGACGGCAGGGATTTTTCGGAGGAGACCGGCTGGGATTCCTATTCCACCTTCAGAGCCCGCTTGGGATTGGAACTGGACGGTTTCATCGAGAACACTTCTATCTATATGATGATAGGGGATTCCCGCCTGATGGGATATTCCGACCCCTATCTGATGGGAAAGCCGGTGGGTCCCAACCGCTTCGACAACAATCTGGGAGTGATAAAGGCCTACATCGAGGCGCGGGAGCTTATAGGCTGCGGAAGCTATCTCAAGGTGGGGCGGATGTCGAACGACCAGGGGCGGACGCTGATATTCGGTCCGGGTAACTGGAACGTGTTCGGTCCTCGAACTTATGACGGGATTAAGGGGGGCTATCGGGGCGGGCGGTTTACCGTAAACCTGTGGCACCTGTACGGCAAAGCGGGCGACCGGCACTGGTATTCTATCCCCGGCGATCCTTCTAAATATCCTGATCCCGCCCTCGACTATAAGAGGGACAACACCCTCACCGGGCTGGATGTTTCCTTGCTGGAGCGGCGGGTGAATCTCTTGGCTTTCCTCGATTTGGATCAGGCGCCGTTGGCGGACACGGTTCACGGCGGGAGCCATCCCGCTTTCAGCCGTTTTACAGTGGCGGTGAATCTGGATTTAGGGAAGAATGAATCCTCGCGGCGGTGGCTGGATTTCGACTTAGCTTATCAATTCGGAAGAATGGGGCACGTTTCCGGCGAGGGGGAGATTTCGGGCTATATGGCGGCGGGCGATTTGGGGATGATGTTCTATCAGCCGTTTAAGTTCTTCGGCGGGGCAGGATTTCATCTCCTCAGCGGCGACGACGGTTTAAACCAGGAGCGAGTAACTTATTTCTATGACGGCTATAGTTCCAGGCATCGTATGTTCGGTCATATGGATTATTTCAAGTCGATTCCGGGAGAGCGTTCACTGGGTTTGCGGGATTTGATTCTTAGGGGAGGGATGCGTCTGTTCGACAGGTTGGACTGCAATTTAGATTTCCACTATTTCACGGTGGAGAAACCTTTCGCTTCAGCGGTGGACGGGGCGGATTCGCGGGTTTTGGGGCAGGAGTTAGATACTACCTTAAAGTATGATATACGAGAGGGTTTGAAAGCTCAGCTCGGCGTCGATTTCTTCTTCCCTTCCGAGGATTGGCAGGGCAAAAAGGGGGAGGTGTCCGGTTTTGTTTATCTGCTAATGAGTGCGAGGATATGATTATTGGGCTGGTTCGACGGGCTCGCTGACTTGCTGGGACTTTTTATGATGGCGCTGATATCTGTCAATGAACAGAAGAGCCATCCCCAGACCTACGTAGAACCAGAACCTTTCATCGCTCAGTGACCAGTCGACCAGTCCGTGTATGAGAAAGGCGAGAGCCCCCACGTACATAGTCAAAGCGTATATCCGCATCGATTCATTTGTCATCCGCTTGATAGACTTACTTAAGATGAAGAAGAAAGCTATTGTCAGGAATACAAAAATAGCTAATCCCACGATTCCATAGTCCACATATATTTGCACATACATACAATGGGTGGATATCATGAAGGGGCGTGGAACGAATTTATGTTCCCAGGCGTCATAATGCAGGTAGGCGAATCCGCTCATCCCAACACCAGTAAGAAAGTGTCCATCGGTATCAATCATCTTCTCCGCATAGCGCCATTGCTCCAACCTGAAGGGTAAGGTGGCAAGGAAAGTGGGGAAGTTTTTTCCATAGAGTTTATCGCTGAGTTTTACATAGACTAGAGGAACTAATAGAATCTGCGCAAAGAGGAACAGGGCGATAATCCAGGTTCCAGCGGTTAATAATATGCTGTTCCTTTTAGTTTTATTGGGATTTTTCAGCGTGAAGAATGTTATCAGCGATATAATTATGGCCAAAATACCGCCTTTTGAACCAAGTGAAAACATATAGAGAATTGTGGATAAAATGACAATTTTTACCAATATCGAGGGGAGTTTCATCGTTCTTGTATAGTACAGCGCTAGTTGAGCGAATATAGAGAAAGTCAACAACGATGATACGGGATTTTTAAGCGCCAAATAGTCTACATTTAGAGAGAGAGGAGTTAATATCGACACAGCTCCGATAAAAGTCATCGCCACTCCCCCCAGGGCGAATATCCAGAGTGTATTTACCACTTTACTTTCATCATCGACCAGAATCAAGGTTATCCAATAGACCAGGAAGTAGCTGATGTTGTCGAGGTATCTGAAAAACGCATTGGTGGCGCTGGGGCACCAGAGGATGGAGATATTCGTCCATACAAAGAGCGCCAGAATGAGTTTGTTAACTATGCTGATTCTATTGTAACCATTCAGCTTTGTTTTGTTTAGGGTGACGATCAAGCTGAAGGAGATGAACACCAAGAGGACGTGAATCACATCCATATTATGAATTCTGGGGATGAAGAAGAAGAAGATGGAAGCAATAGCGAGATGGAATGCGTTTTCCGGCTTGCTAAAAGCTAACATAGCCAGAAAAAATGCAGCGCTGTATTTGACTATGCTGACTGGAGCGCCCAGGAATAGAAAAGCTGCGGAGATTTGGAAGGATATCAGAAGTGAGATAAAGAACATTCTGCTCTTCAGAATGAATAACGCGAGTGGCACCAGGAAGGGGAAGAGAAAATTCTCAGCGTAAGGATTTTGTGTGAGGATTTGCCAGGAATAGAGAAAATCCAGGAGATAGAAGGCGACCAGGAAAGCCTTTTCCGCCTTTTCAAATCCGTTGACTTCGAATACGTTTGATCTTTTATTCATCATTTATGTATTAGATGCGATACACTGGCTTAAAATATTTATCTCCGCTGGTAATGCAGACTGCATCCATCCGATAGTTATTGGGTGAGTGTTTTTAATAGTCCGGGATTGTCGCACAGAGACATTTTCTGGAGTAGGTAAAATCCAAGCTTATCAAACTTAGGTTAATTTGTAAATCATCCGCGGAAACAACCCTATTTAAAAGCCTGATTCACACGTGTCCAGAGCTAATGATAGTGGGCTGATAACGGGAATTATTGTGGTGTTATCGATGATGATTTCGGTAACTGTAAAAGTACTCTATTTTCAAGTGACAATCAAGATTAACCAATACATTCACCTTATATTACTAAAATAGGTGTCACTTTAAGTATATGAAGCGTCTGCCCAATATGTCATTTCCGCAAGAGAACGAAGTGAACGCCTCGGGAATCTGCACTTCAATTATTCTGCTGTAAGATATCAGTCAAGCTGGAATGACAGCAGTGTTAAAGCTGACTTCATGTATGTAAAGTGTTACTAAAATAGATATTTACTTATTCTCTCATATAATTGATGAAGTCTTCGGGACAAGTTTACCCCTAGGATTCCCCGGCTGCTCGCCGAGTGTGTTTATACCGCACCGCTTCTGAGGATTGGCGGGGGAAGTCGAGAGGCAGCTCCACTTTCGTCCTTTATTGTATATGGTTGCGAGGACATAATTACAGTATTGGTTCAGTGGGCTCGCTGATTTGCTCAGGTTGTTTTTTAAGGCGCTGGTTTTTATCAATGAATACAATGGCTACTCCGAGACCGATGAAGAACCAGAATCGTTCGTCGCTCAACGACCAGTCAACAAGTCCGTGAATGAGGAAGGCGAGGGCTCCTGCGTACATAGTTAAAGCGTACATACGCATCGATTCGTTCGTCATCCGCTTGATGGACTTACTCAAGATTAAGAAGAAAGCTATTGTCAGGAATATGAAAACAATCAATCCGATGATTCCATAGTCTACATATACTTGCACATAAATACAATGGGTGGATATCATAAACGGGCGCGGAGTGAATTGATGTTCCCAGGCGTCATAGTGCAGGTAAGCGAATCCGCTCATCCCAACTCCGGTGAGCGGGTGTCCATCGGTATTAATCATCTTTTCCGCATAGCGCCATTGCTCCAACCTGAAGGGTAACGTGGCGAGAACGATGGGGAAGTTTTCCCCATGGAATTTATCGCTGAGTTTTACATAGACCAGAGGAACCAAGAGGATTTGCGCGAAGAGGAACAGGGTAATAATTCCGGTAGCGGTGGTTAATAGTCTGTTATTCCTTTTAGTTTTGTTCGGATTTTTCAGCTTGAGAAATAATAGAAGCGAGACAATTATGGCAAAAATTCCACCTTTAGAGCTAAGTGAAAACATACAGAGAATTGTCGATAGAATGATGAATGTCACCAATATCGAGGGGAGCTTCATCGACCTTGTATAGTACAGCGCCAGTTGAGCGAATATAGAGAAAGTTAACAAAGATGAGACGTGATTTTTAAGCGCCATATAGTCCACGTTAGGAAAGAAAGGCGTTAATATCGACATAGCTCCGATAAAAGTCATCGCCACACCCCCTATTGCGAATATCCAGAGCGTATTTACCACTTTACGTTCATCATCGACCAGAATCAATGTGACCCAATAAACCAGGAAGAAACTGATGTTGTCGGCGTATCTGAAAAAAGCATTGGTGGCGCTGGGACACCAGAGGATGGAGATATTTGTCCAGACAAAGAGCGCCAGCATTAGTTTATTAACTACACTTGTTCTATTGTAACCTGTAGACTTTGTTTTATCCAAGGTGACAATTAAACTGAAGAAAAGGAACACCAGCAGGACGTGGACTATATCCATATTCTGGATTTTGGGCAGGAAAAAGGTGTAGATTGCCGCGACGGAAATGTAGAATGCGGTTTCCGATTTGCTCAAAGCTATCATTACCAGGAACGCCGTAGCAGTGTATTTGACCACGTCACCGGGCGCTCCTAAAAATAGAAAAGCGACGGCGATTTGGAAGGCTATCAATAGCGATAAGAAGAATAGTCTGCTTTTAAACATATATAGTACAAGGGGTACTATAAAGGGAAAAAGGAAGCTCTCACCTCGAGGGCGGTAGTTTAGAGTGTGCCAGGAATAGACTAAATCCACTAAATAAAAGGCGACCAAGAAGACCTTTTCCGCCTTTTCAAATCCGTTGACTTCGAATACGTATGACCTTTTGTTCATCATTTTTGTTCGGATGCAAGACGTTGGTTAACAATAAAATTCGAAGCTAATGCAGACAGCATTCATTAAAATCAGGAATAATTATAGTATTTTTTGTGAATAACTTGACATCAAAAATGTACTTCATTTTTAAGTAAGAATCAAGATTAAATCCTAATTCGTGGATTTATGGACGCTGCTATGCACAATCCGCTGCACCGCGGAAAAATTCATAGCTAGCGTTTTAAGGCAACCGCTGTTTTCAGATTAATCGATCCATTTCCATTAATAATATTAATCTAGATGTAGTTAGTTATTTCTAATTACGGGAGTTGAACATTATGGACAAGGTTACACTTAAGATTCCCCGGCCGCTCTATGAGCGTATTAAAACCATCATCGCTCCTTCGGGATTCAGCTCGGTCAACGAGTTTGTGGTGTATATCCTGAGAGATTTGATGGCGCGGATGCAGGAGGGTTCCCGGCGGGAGGAGTTGAGCGCCGAAGAGATTGACCGCATTCGAACACGCTTGCGTAACCTGGGATATTTCTAAGACTATGAAGGACAAAAGCGATTTCACTCCAAGTTGTCCCCTGCCCTTATCCGGTCAATCCTATGTGACCTTGGCGCACGGGGGCGGTGGGAGTCAGATGCGGCGTTTAGTCGAGGAGATTTTTTCCGCCGCTTACGGGAATCCAATGTTGAATCAGCTGGGGGATGGGACGGTGTTTTCGGTGGAATCGGGCAGACTGGCTTTCACCACCGATTCATACGTGGTGCGCCCTCTGTTTTTTCCCGGCGGGGACATCGGGACTTTAGCGGTAAACGGGACGGTCAACGACCTGGCGATGTGCGGGGCGAAACCGCTATATTTGTCGGCGGGATTCATCCTGGAGGAGGGATTTCCGCTGGAGACGCTGTGGCGGGTAGCGCAGTCGATGCGGGGGGCGGCGGAAGCTGCCGGCGTCAAGGTTATCACCGGCGATACCAAGGTGGTGGACCGGGGTAAAGGTGACGGAGTCTATATCAACACCGCCGGAGTGGGGCTGGTTACAGTTGAGGGCGAGCTTTCGCCGGGCAGGATAAAACCCGGCGACGCGGCGCTCATAAGCGGTGATATCGGCCGGCATGGTATTGCGGTTATGTCGGAGCGAGAGGGTTTAAGTTTTGAGAGCGCGGTTGAGAGCGATTGCGCTCCTCTGTCTGAATTGGTGATGTTTCTTCTCGACAGCGGAGTCGAGATTCACTGCCTGCGGGACCTCACACGGGGCGGACTGGGCAGCGCTCTGGTGGAAATCGCGGAGTCGGGGAATTTCGAGATTCACGTTGAGGAATCTGCGATTCCGGTGAGTGAGGGTGTGCGCGGAGCCTGCGAAATTTTAGGTTTAGACCCTCTGTATATCGCTAATGAGGGCAGGTTTGTCTGCTTTGTGAGGGAGCAGGATGCGGGAAGGGCTTTGGAGTTGATGCGGGCGCATCCTCTGGGCGGGGGAAGCGCGGTTATCGGAACTGCGCGCGCCGGTTCACCGGGACTGGTGACTATGATGAGCGAAATCGGCAGTCCTCGAATAGTGGATATGCCCAGCGGCGAGCAACTCCCGCGGATTTGCTGAGGGCGGAAATTCCGCCGACAATCAAAAGTCTATTCTGATACACTCCTTCAATTATCTGTCCAAGTATCATATTCCCTTTATTCCTGAACGCGCAGAGACAGATTTTCTCCGGCGCGGTGGTCCCACCATCTAACTCCGACCATAGCTATCGAAGCTATCAGCCATAACCCTGAGGATGCTACCAGCGCGGCTTCCCGTCCCACCAACTCCATCACCGCGAATCCCAGGAAGGGGGCGAAGAGTCCCCTGACGCCGGTGGCCGCTACATGCACTGACTGGTAAACTCCGGCGTCTTCACCTTTTCCGGTGAAGCGGAGGGAAGCCAGGTTCCAGAGAATCATCACTCCGCTCATCGCCGCTCCAAAGATGAGATAAGCGATTATCACCAGAACGAACCTGGCGGTTCCGGAGAAAACGCTGGCGGAAATCAGCGCCAGGGGATAGAGCGCCAATACTGCGTATGCGGCGGCAGCCATACGATGGGGAGTGGTGCGGTCGAAAAGTCTCCCGAATAGGGGGATGGCGCCAATCATCACCAACTGGCTCACGGTCCCGCGGGCAATTCCGATTTCCTCGTATCCCAGTGCAAGGTCGTCCACGAGATAGACCGGCGCTACGGGAAGGGTCATCATGAAGGCGACGCCGTAAATCATAAAGGCGGCTTCAAAGCGGAGGTAGTCGGGGCGGCGCTTTAGCAGGAGGTAGATGTTCTTCAAAGGTCCCGTTAATCGGAAGGTCTTCGAGGGTGTGTCGCACCCTTTGCAGTCTGCGGTGGGAATCGAGGCGATGGCGGCGACGGCTAAGAAGCAGATTATTGCCATGAAAAGCAGAAGCTGCTGCCACCCCTTGTCAGCCGTTTCCAGCCACCACCCCGCCGCGGCGGCGATTACCGCGCCCAGCAGCATTCTGACGCCGTGAGTGAGGCCGAACAGTCCGCCGGTTTTCGCCGGAGGGATGTGCTGCTGGAACACCCGGTTCTGAGCGGTTCGCTGCAGAACGAAGGTGAGATTGAACAGGACGTAGATAAGCAGGAGGTGGTTGTAGGTTTCCAGGAAGATTCCTGAGCCCAGGGCCACAGCGCCCCCTATCCCGGTAAACCAGAGTAACGGGCGTTGGTCGCGGCCGGCCATCGCAGAGCCCCACCAGATGGAGGTGAGACTGGTCACGGGCATTACCATCGAGAGCAGTGTGACCTGCAGGGTCGAGGCGCCCAGGGACTTGCGGGCAATGACCTCTCCGAACATAGAAAGAGTGTAGATGGAGCCGGTGAAAGCGCCGTAGGTCAGCATCAGCCTTGCCGCGGAAGAGCGGCGAAGGAGTGAAAGTGTATCGTAGAATAGCATATACTTTTTCAGAGATAGAAAAGGCGCTGCGAATCGGTCGAATCACAGCGCCCTCAAAATTTCTTAAAGCATCAGCAATTTATTTCAACAATAATAGCTTCCGCACCTGCTTGAAATCGCCAGCGTTCATAATGGCAAAGTAAACCCCGCTGGGATTGCCGGCAGCGTTCCATTCGACCTGATGACTTCCCGCCGGGAAGAATCCCTCCGTTAGCAGCGCGGCTTCGCGTCCGTTAACATCATATACTGCGATTTTCACCGGGCTTGCGACCGGAAGCCGGAAGCAGAGCGCGGCAGCGGGATTGAAGGGATTAGGACTGGGGGGCAGCAGGGAAAACTCCAGCGGGAGACTTGGTTCGATTCCCGCTTTGGGAATTTCTCCGTCCCAGCCGAAAGTCTTCCATTCGCCGTAGAAACCGGGATCGGAGCCGGACTTGCTGAAGGGGAGGCTGTCGGTAGTCCAGACCTCGCGGGTGTTGTAGTCTCCCAGGAAGGCGTTGATTAAGTAATTGCCCGGTCCCGCCTGTCCGGGGATATATTGCGTGACAGTGCGCGTGAAGGACATACCCGGCTCTATCCGGTTGCCAACCCTGACCAGCAGGGGCCCAAACTGGAGTCCGTTGGGGAGGGTTGCGTGCACCCAGGCGTCGAAGTCAATGATGTAAGAGCCTGTGTCCGCTACAAACGCGGTGTAGCGGAAGCTGCCACCCTGCGGCGGAATCACAATGGGGGGTGAAATCGGCTCGATGTCGATTGTCAGGGGGCGGGGGCCTCTGATGGGGATGTTGGTAGTGAACTTAACTGCTCTACCAGAGCTTGTGGGAATACCGGATTGCAGCGGCGCCGCTCCGGGGTGATAACGGTTCCAGAAGGCGTATTCCAAGCCGTCGGTGTGGCCGGGATTCATTATCCCGGTGGTCCAGTAGGCGTGGTCAGTCGAGGGACCGACCACAGCGTGGAAGGTCTGGTACTGAAAGACGATTTCTCCGTCGCCGGTGCGGGTGGGATGGTAGGCCTGGTCGTAGAAAATAACTTGAAAGGTCTGAGTCCCACTGGAGCTGGAAGTGTGGGGACAGTTGTAATATTCGATTATGAAACGATGTCCCGGCTGGTCGTAATACTGGTAAACCCCCATATTTCCGCCCTGAGTTTTCAGGTTATCCCAGTAGGGAATGACCATCCCGGAGGGCGGTCCGAAGGAGCAGGGTATGGTTTGGTTGCGGAACTCGGTGATAAGCGCCCAACTGCCGAAAGCCATCCAGCCGTTGGAGCATACGGTGAGGGCTTGATGGTTTTCGCCGTAAAAGCGGAAACTGAAGGGGAGAGTTATCACTATAGATTTATCGTTGTCTCCGCCGGTATCAGGCAGGTTTAAAGGGGTTCCTATGCCGGAGATTTCAGTCCAATCACAGATTGGGTGGAACGTATAGAGTTCGTCGGCGTCGTCGATACAGAAGTAGCCGTAGGAATCGGGTCCGAAGGGGTCGTCATCATCGACAGTTCCTGCGGTGAGGCTGAAATAGAGGTCTTGAATCTGGCCGTTGGAGCTTGTGAGGCGGAGGGTGAAGGTTTCCGACAGTCCGTTAGTGATGAAGGAATTGGCGGCAACGACGAAGGGATTCGATTGATTGGAGACGGTTTGTCCGGCGGAGATATTTCCAAAACCGGCTTCCTCGTCGATGATGGTGACCATAGTATCGGCGATGGAAATCACGCCGGTCACATTGTTTAAGTCCCATTCTCCGGTGTTGTGGACGAAAAGCACCAGGTTGTCGGTGTCGCCGGGATTGAAATAACCGCCGGTTATGGTGAGGCTGTCCACCACCGCTTCGCCCGAACTCACGCGAATATCGAAGCGGGCGTTGAAGATCGCCTGGTTGGTGGTGATGGTAGCGGCGAAGGGGATGCGGTAGCCCTGGCGGAAAGTGGGCCCGAGTTGGACGATGAATTGTCCATCGGGAGTTTTTACTTCGCCTGGAGCCATATCCTGAAAATTGGAGGAAGCGGATGTAATCGATACGCTGGTGTCGTGAGTGGAGATGACGGCGCTAACGCCGGTGGCAGTGCGGGAACTGCCGTAGTTTTTCAGGGAGAGCGCCAGTTCTATGAGCTCAGAAGGATTTGCTTCGCTGTCGTTGTTTCCCCGGGTTTGAGGGGTGCCGCCGTCGATGACGCTGAGACTGTTCAATCCTATATTCAGCGGGGATTCCACTACTATGGTTTCGCCCAGATAGGGGTAGTCATTGTGACAGGTTACGGTCACCAGAAGTTCTCCGGAAGAAGTCAAGCTGACCGGGGCGGTGATTGCTCCGTCTTCATCGGTATATCCGCCGGTGTAGGTTTCATCCCCTTTCCACAGGTTGATATATCTTCCGGGGAGGGGATTGCCGGTGGAATCGGTAACTGTAACAGTAAACTCTCCGGTTCCCACCGGAAGGGTGTCGGGATGAGAAACGACATTTTGTTGGGGCACATCCAGCCAGATGTCCGAGGTGGGATCGCCCATCAGATTGTTCCAGTAGATGAAGCAGTGGCCCGTAGCCCAATCGTGCTGGTAGGTGCGGTAGAGCTCGAGTTTTCCGTTGAAGGTTGCGGGACCGGCCTGGGTGAGGCCGTATTCCAGGAGTCCGGCCCACATCCCCATATCCATAGAGTTGTTGTAGCGGGTGTGGGTAAGGGTTGTGGATGTGGCCACCGCGCCGATAGCGCCTTTGGGGATAGTTGGAGTACCGGCGCGGAAGAAGGCTTCGGAAGCCGCCAGTCCTTGGTTGAAGGAGCCGGTTCCGCAGGTGAGGCAGGTGGCGAAGGGGATTTTTAAAGCATTCTGGACCTGGAGGATACTGCTGGGCGACCAACCGTTCATCCCCTGCAAGCCGCGAAAGTGAAAGACGCTTACTCCGTCGTTCATCTCATTTATCATAAATGTTCTTATGGTGGAGGAGCTGCCCATAGTGTACCACATACTGTCGATTTCGGTGAAGCCCAATTCGATAAGCTGCAGTTTTATCCAGCGGTTAATCTGGATAGTGGACAATCCGCTGGCGGAGCTACCTGCAATCAGGGCTCCGCTTTTATACCAATCGGTTGTGGTTAGAGAGGGCTCTCTTTCATAATATAGAATTTTATTGATGACGGTCCGCAAATCGTTGGTGCTGCCCACGCTGAGGCGGCCTACGGTGATTTCCGGGAGAATATCGTCCCCTTCCAGCAGGGAGTAGTTATGGTCGGTTCCTCCGGTGTTGTAGATATAACAGCCAATGGCGACGCTGCCGTTGGCGTCCCCCACCAGCGCCACGTGTTCCAGAGGCGGGTCGTAATTATTATAAGCGTCCTGAATGATGTTTTTCACCTGGGTGGAGGAGGCGTTGTTGGGAACCTCAATCATCTCGGTGCGGTAACCGAGGCGCATTTTCCACTCATAGTAGGGCTGGAGGATGCCAGCCACACCGGATACATTGGGGTATATTATTAGAAACGAACCTTTGGCTTCGACTCCGTTGGGATTGGTGTAATCATAGTTCGACACCATATTGCGATAGATTCGGTTGAAGGAGGGAACCGTCCCCTCGAACTGTCTGCTTTTGACATTGGGGGAAGGAGTTTCATCGAAGGCAAGCTCCACTCTGACACCGGTCAAAACCCGAGCTTCTCCGGTAGCGGGATTCACTCGGACGGGGAACACCGTGAGAGGTATGAGTCGGAGGTCACGGATAATCGCCGGTTCGCCGATTTCCACCCAGCGCTCCGGGTAGAATTCGCCTTCACCATAGTACTTATCCTCGAAAATCCAGGAATCGGAATTCCTGGGTGAACCGTATTCATACTCTTGGTGGGGGTAGGGTGTTATACCGTGATAAGTCCGGTACTGCGGTTCGAAGGATACAATTCGCACTCCCGCTTGATGAGGGATGGCGAAGAGGCGGGTAACGGTGGGTAGTTCCGGGGCTCCGATATCGCCGGTATTCCCTTCGCCTTCGAGGTAGAGCAGGTCGAAGCTTTCCCCGTTGTAAGAGGCCGGGGCGGAGGATATGCCCGGTAATCGGAAGTCAACTTCGAGGGCTCGCTGGTCGGAACGTTCAATGTGGATATCGGCTTTAGTGCAGGCGGGGTTGCCGGTGAGAGTCCCGGCCCATACGGTGGAAGTTATAAGGATTAGAATCAGCGCCAAGGAGAACGTATTCATTTTCATGGAAGTTATGCTCCCAAATTGGCGGATGCCGGTTGCGAGTTTTCAGGGAGAACCGCAGGCATTGAAGAATAATGTGAGAAAGCCGGCGATTCAATAGTAATTTAAGTATATAATGTAAAGATACATTTGCTAAAAATCAATAATTTTAAGAAAATTTTTCACAATCTCAGTTTTCATCTTGATTTTCTTACATTATTTCAGCACACCGGATATACATTATATGAGAGGGAAAGCCCGCGAATCATACGCGGGCTTGTCATAGTGTGTGCCCCTGAGACGATTCGAACGTCCGACACGCGGTTTAGGAAACCGCTGCTCTATCCTACTGAGCTACAGGGGCGGGATTTTTGTTTGGATGCCGACGAATTACTTCAGTAATGCCGGGAGTCTTTTGTTCAAATTAATTTATAAATCTCTCGAATTGTATAAAATATAGGACATTTTATCCATATTATCAACTATGACACTTACCGCGCTGTACTTATCCCGCCGATATGAGCCATCATTAGAACCGCAGTATTTCAAGTCGGTGCTGCTGAATCCCCCGCCTTATAATTTGACTATTTCCGGATTGTGGTTATATTGTTAAGAATTTTGGGATTTTGAACGATTTAATGATATTTTTTAGCAAAGTGTCTTTTTTTTCATGAGAGATTCCGGCTGCGGCGAAATGACCCTCTCATTTATTGGTACTCTCGATAATATGTGGTAAAGGACAATACTTGATTTATGTCAGCAGGGACAAACAAAAGCGGGTATCTTTTATTCGAGGACGGGGCGTTTTTTCCTGGCGAAGCGCTGTTGAACTCCGTTCCGGTGTTTGGAGAAGGGGTGTTCAACACTTCCCACAGCGGCTACCAGGAAATCCTCACCGATCCTTCATACCATCGGCAGATTATGGTGTTCACCGCTTCCCACATCGGGAACGTCGGTGTGAACTGCGAGGACAACGAGTCTGACAAAGTCTATGTGGCCGGAACCGTTATCCGTAGTCTGTCGTTCCGCTTCAGTAACTGGCGGGCGGAAAGGGGATTGGCGGACTTTCTGAAGCAGAACGACATTCCGGTCCTCGCCTGCGCCAATACTCGGGCGATAACGCTCCATCTGCGGGACCGGGGAGCGATGCGCGCCGGACTGTTTTCCACGGATACTCCCCGCGATGCAGCTTTAAAGATGGTGCGGGAGCAGCCGAGTATGGTTGGCGCTGATTTGGCCTCGGAAGTGACCTGCGCATCCCCGTACGATATCGACGCATCGACGCTTGACAACCGCTGGAGCGCGCCGCTTTCCACCGGTGAGGGATTGAGGGTGGCGGCGCTCGATTTCGGGGTGAAGCGCAATATTTTGCGGGAACTTGCTTTGCGGGGCTGCAGGGTGACCGTTTATCCGGCGGGTACTTTCGCTGAGGTTATTATTGACGGCGGGCATAACGGCGTTTTGCTGTCCAACGGTCCCGGCGATCCGGCGGCGGTTTCTTACGCGGTGGATACTATCAGACATCTGCTGGGCAGACTGCCGGTTTTCGGTATCTGTCTGGGGCATCAACTGCTGTCGATAGCGGCGGGATTGGAGACCTTCAAGCTGCCCTTCGGGCACCGGGGGTCGAACCATCCGGTGCGGCGGGAAAGCGACGGAGTTATCGAAATCACCAGCCAGAATCACGGTTTTGCGGTGCGCCCTCAAAGCGGGGACGGAGAGTGGCGTGTAACACATATCAACCTCAATGACGGGACGGTCGAGGGGCTGGAGCACAGGGAATTACCGGTGTTTTCTCTGCAGTACCATCCAGAAGCCAGCCCCGGACCTCACGACAGTTTGAATTACTTCGACCGCTTCATCCGGGAGATGCGAAATGCCGAGGAATAATGAGATAAAGTCGATATTGGTGCTGGGCAGCGGGCCTATTGTCATCGGTCAGGCTTGTGAGTTCGATTATTCCGGCACGCAGGCGGTGCGGTCGCTGAAGGAGGAGGGCTTGCGGGTAATCTTGGTGAACAGCAATCCCGCCACGATTATGACCGATCCCTCGCTGGCGGACGCCACCTATATAGAGGCGCTGGAACCGGATATGGTGGAGCGGGTGATAGCGCGCGAAAGACCGGACTCTATCCTCCCCACTATGGGGGGGCAGACCGGGTTAAATTTGGCGATGGCTTTAGAGGCTGACGGAGTTTTGGAACGATACGATGTCCGCTTGTTGGGGGCTTCGGCGCGGGCGATAAAATTAGCGGAGGACCGTCGGGAATTTCACCGGACAATGGGGAATATCGGGCTCGACATTCCCGTAGGGGGGTTCGCCAAATCTTTAGCGGAAGCGGAGGCGGTGTTGAATAGAACCGGACTGCCGGTGATTATCCGCCCCTCCTTTACCCTGGGCGGTGTGGGAGGCGCGGTGGTTTTCAACAAGGAGGAGTTCGAGGAGCGGGTGCGCTGGGGTTTGTCCCGGAGTCCGGTGGGGGAAGTTTTAGTGGAGGAGGCTTTGATGGGCTGGAAGGAGTTCGAGCTGGAGGTGATGCGGGACTGCGCCGACCAATGCGCCGTCATATGTTCCATCGAGAATTTCGACCCGCTGGGGATTCACACCGGTGATTCCATCACGGTCGCCCCGCAGCAGACCTTGACCGACAAGGAGTATCAGCGGATGCGGGACGCGGCTTTCGCCATCATCCGGGCTGTTGGGGTGGATACCGGAGGCAGCAATATCCAGTTTGCGGTTAATCCTGAGAGCGGGCGGATGGTGGTGATTGAGATGAATCCGCGGGTGAGTAGGTCTTCCGCGTTGGCTTCCAAAGCCACAGGATTTCCCATCGCCCGCATCGCCGCTAAACTGGCGGTGGGTTACCGCTTGGATGAGATTCCCAATGTCATAACGCGGAAAACTCCCGCTTGTTTCGAACCGGCGCTGGATTATGTGGTGGTGAAGATTCCCCGCTGGGCTTTCGATAAATTTCCCACGGTGAAACAGTCGCTGGGGAGCCAGATGAAATCCGTGGGAGAGGTGATGGCTTTGGGACGGACTTTCCCCGAAGCGCTGCAGAAGGCGCTGCGGAGTCTGGAACAGGGGCGGGCGGGATTAGGCGCCGACGGCCGGGATGTAATCGCATCGGACCTCGTCGAGCCGCACCTGCTGAGTGAATGGCGGGAAGTAGTGCGCCGCAAATTAGCGACGCCGAAGCCGGAGAATATTTTCTACATCAGGCACGCTCTGAAGTTGGGAATGATCGTGGAGGAGATTCTTAAAGTCACCCACATCGATCCCTGGTTTCTGGAACAGATAGCGTCGATAGTGGAGACGGAGAAGCGCCTGCGAGCGGCGGCGCCTCGAGGAGCTGGGGATTTAACCACTCTGAGGCGGGAAATCAGCCCGGAAATCATCCGGCGGGCGAAGCGGGACGGCTTTTCCGACCTGCAGCTGGCGCATATTTTCAACAGCGACGAGGACACTATCCGCCGTTTACGGGAAGTCCACTACATCCGCCCCGCGTATTTCGCGGTGGACACTTGCGCCGGGGAGTTTGAAGCTTATACTCCCTATTATTACTCCACCTATGAATGTGACGAAAGCGAAGTCTCGCCGGGGGAAAGTCCCCGGATAATCATCCTCGGCAGTGGTCCTAACCGCATCGGGCAGGGGATTGAGTTCGATTACTGCTGTGTCCAGGCTTCATTGGCGTTGCGGGAGGAGGGTTATACCAGCGTTATGGTCAACTGTAACCCGGAAACCGTTTCCACCGACTTCGACGTTTCCAGCCGGCTCTACTTTGAGCCCATCACACTGGAAGATGTGCTTGAAATATGTATTCGGGAGAAGCCGGACGGAGTATTGGTTCAATTCGGGGGGCAGACTCCGTTGAAGGTGGCTCAAGCGCTGGAACGGTACGGGGTCAAGGTTTTAGGGACGAATCCTCAGCGTATCGCCGACGCTGAGGATAGAGAGAAGTTCGGAACGCTGATGCGCGCTCATAATATCCCCCATCCCGCTTACGGCATCGCCAAGAACTATAACGAAGCGGGGGACATCGCGGAGGATGTGGATTATCCGGTTTTAGTTCGTCCCAGCTTCGTGCTGGGGGGGCGTGGGATGGAGATTGTGTATAACCGGGAAGGATTACGGCAATACCTGCGGGAATCGGCGGGGGAAGTCACGCCGGAGCATCCGGTGCTGATTGACAGATATATCGAAGACGCCTTCGAGTTCGATGTGGACGCCGTCTCGGACGGGAAGGAGACCATTATCTGCGGGATGATGCAGCACATCGAGGAGGCTGGAGTCCACAGCGGCGACAGCGCCTGCGTGCTGCCTCCGTTTATACTCAGCGGAAAGCAGCGGGAGCGGATGGCGGAAATCACCCGCAAGCTGGGGGAGTCTTTGAATGTAATCGGATTGATGAATGTGCAGTTCGCTTTCCGGGACAATCAGATGTATGTCTTGGAGGTGAATCCCCGGGCTTCCCGCACCATCCCCTTTGTGTCCAAAGCCACCGGGGTGGATTGGACCAAGGTCGCGGTGCGTTGCATCATCGGGCGCTCCTTGAAGGAGCAGGGGATTCAGGAAAACCTATCGTCGGAACGCTACGCGGTCAAAGAGGCGGTGTTTCCCTTCAGCCGGTTCGAAGGGATAAATCCCTTCTTAGGTCCGGAGATGCGTTCCACGGGGGAGGTGATGGGGATTGCCGACACCTTCAGCGCCGCTTATTCCAAGGCGCTCTACGCCGCAGGGACCTATCTGCCGACCGGCGGTAACGTTTTCATCTCCGTAAATCAGCGGGACAAGGAGCGAATGCTGCCTCTGGCACGAGGATTGATAAAGCTGGGATTCAGCCTGACTGCCACCAGGAGGACTCAGGAATTCCTCACCAGCCAGGGCGTGAAAGCCGGCTTCGTTTTCAAGGTGAACGAGGGGCGGCCCAACGTGGTGGATTTGATGAAGAACGGGAAAATAGAATTGCTGATAAACACGCCTTTAGGGGAGGAATCGTATTACGATGAGCGGATAGTGGGTGAGACCGCTTACCGGATGGGACTGCCGCTAATCACCACATTATCCGCTGCGGAGGCGGCTTTAGGGGCGATAGAGGCTATCGGGTGCAGCCCGCTTACTCCGGTGAAACTGCAGGAAATCGGGGGTGGTTAAGAATGAATTAGCGGGGGAGGCGATTTTCTTTTATGCTGCAAACTCTCCGCAGTCCGTCCGCAGTCTGCAGTATTACTTCCCAATTTCCGGTCGCAGAGTGCGGGGACTCTGCGACACGATATTTACTGATTCTAAGAAAGGTTATCCTATGTTTTAGTAGGGGCGAACGGCCGTTCGCCCCCTACATCGGAAATTATTTTCAAGAATCGGTATAAAACAAAAAAAGGTTCCCGTAATGGGAACCTTTTCTATTCTATATCCAATGAATCATTCTACTTGAAGTGCTTCGCCAGCGCCTC
This sequence comes from uncultured bacterium, assembly GCA_964421875.1. Lineage (GTDB taxonomy): Bacteria > Electryoneota > Tariuqbacteria > Tariuqbacterales > Tariuqbacteraceae > CAYQZD01. Next base: position 33,591 of record CAYQZD010000001.1, on the reverse strand, counting down.
CTCGAACATATAGTCCAGGGGGTCGACCTGCTGTTTATTAACCCTGACTTCATAATGGAGATGGGGCGCGGTGGAGCGTCCGGTGTTGCCTACAGCGCCGACAATCTGCCCTCGTTTTACCCGCGAACCCTTGCTGATGCGGTAACTCTGCATATGTCCATAGACCGTTTCATAGCCAAAGCCATGGTCGATGATAATGGTCTTACCCAAATTGGGTATCCGTTTTGCCGTTATCACCACACCATCAGCGGTGGCTCTGATAGGCGTTCCCCGCCGGGCGCCGAGGTCGATGCCGCGATGCGGGCTGATTCTTCCGGTGAAGGGATCCCGCCGGTAACCAAATTTTGAAGTAATCCTGGGATTTTCCAGGGGACAGACCGCGGGAGTATGCGCCATCAGTTCAAGGTTTTCCTCGAACTTCCGAATAATTTCGGGATAGCTGTTTTTCTGGACTTCTATCTGGCGTTCAAGTTGGTTCAAAAATTCTTGCAGGTCCTGCCCCGGGTCGATTCCCGCCGCCGGGAGAGCCCCGCCGATACCGGCTAAGCGGGTCGCTTCGTCGATGGAAGGGAGGTCCACCATCAGTCTGATGCGCTCATCGTTCTCCGCGAGGGATTGCAGTTCCTTTTCCAGTGTCTTGACTTTCTGATATGAGGTGTCGACCTGGTAGAGGAGTTGCTGATTCTCATTCTGGAGCGATTGAAGCTGATGATTGGGAATGGCGATGAGGGCGAGCGTAGTCAACGCCGCCACCACAGCAACGAGGGAAAGCGCGAAGGTGGAGATGATGAGGACGACTTTGGCGCGGGACAAACGGATTTCTTTAACTGCCGAGCCCCCTATCGGCATATAGAGTAGTCTGAAACTACGGTTTCGCTTCAACGGGGCCACACTCTCCTTTGCCTGTTCCTAATATAAGTTTATAATCGATTTAAGATTGGTATCTTCAACAGAAAGCATCACAATCTAACGGTGAATTAACGACTCAAAATAACAATTTGGAAAGTAAATGTCAAGAAAAATCGGTAGAGAATTGCAGATTTAACTAAAAAAATGTGATTTCCAGCACGAAAATCTTTCGGCAGCTACGGTTTGAGCCGGTAGATCATCCTGGGGAAAGGGATACATTCCCGAATGTGATGGACGCCGGTTATCCAGCCTACGGTCCTTTCCAAGCCCAATCCGAAGCCGGAGTGGGGGACAGTCCCGTATTTCCTCAAATCGAGGTACCAATCGAAGGCTTCCAAGGGAAGGTCGTGCCGTTTAAGCGAATTTAGCAGCGTATCGTGGTCGTCTTCGCGCTGGCCGCCGCCAATGATTTCGCCGTGTCCTTCGGGCGCTATCATATCCACTCCCAGGCACAATTCCGGCCGTTCCGAGTCGCGTTTCATATAGAAAGCCTTGACTTCTGCGGGCCAGCGGTGCACCATCACCGGACGGTCGAAGCGGTCGCCGAGGAAGCTCTCTTCCGGCGCGCCTAAGTCTTCTCCGTATTTGAACTGATGTCCCTCCTCGTTCATCATTTTCGCGGCATCATCGTAGCTGAGCCGGGGGAAAGGCTTTTTAATCGCTTCCAGTCTGGATAAATCCCGCTCCAGCGTGTTCAGCTCCTCTTTGCGGTTTTCCAGCGCCCGTTCCACGATGTAACAGATGAAATCCTCCTCCAGGTCCATCAATCCATCCAGGTCAAGATAAGCCGCTTCCGGCTCCACCATCCAGAATTCGGTGAGGTGCTTGCGGGTTTTGGACTTTTCGGCGCGGAAAGTGGGACCGAAGCAATAGACTTTGCCGAAAGCCATCGCCCCCGCCTCCATATAAAGCTGCCCGGACTGCGCCAGGTAAGCTTTGTCGTTGAAGTAATCGGTCTGGAAGAGGGTGGTGGTGCCTTCGCAAGCCGCGGGCGTGAAGATGGGCGCGTCCAGCATTGTGAAGCCGCGGTAGTTGAGGAAATCGCGGATAGCGGCGATGATTTCATGGCGCACGCGGAGGATAGCGTGTTGTTTAGCGGACCTGAGCCAGAGGTGGCGGCGGTCCATCAAAAAGGTGACGCCGTGCTCTTTGGGGGTGATGGGGTATTCTTCGGCGTGTCCCACCAGTTCGATTTCCTTGACCGACATTTCGTAGCCGCCGGGGGCGCGTTTGTCGGCGCGGATGTCTCCGCGGACGATGATGGAGCTTTCCTGAGGGAGGTCATCCACCAGGGCGAAGGTTTCTTCGGACACATCCCCCTTGAACACCACCGCCTGTATGAGCCCGGTGCCGTCCCTGACCAGCAGGAAGCGGAGTTTGCCGGAGGAGCGGGCGTTGTAGAGCCAGCCGCGGATTTCGGCGGTTTGGCCTTCTTTAGTCGATATGTCTTCGATGTAGGTTTGGGGCATAAATATATTATAAAAATTACGGTTTCAGAATTGTCACCCAGCTTTCGTCAAAGCCGAGATCATGTAATATCTTGTCTTTACTAATTGTATCAGGATTCTTTATAGTAAAAGCAGTTTTGTTATCTGGAACAGTCTCAATTATAGTGAACTGTGAGCCGTGAGGTTGCCATGTAAAAATATGACGATTGTTTAAGTCAAATCCTTCAAGATTATTTCTGGCATTCCATCTCCAAGAATATTTTAAAGGATTATATCTAACAGTCTCAAATTCAAAAACGCATAATTCGCATAAATCATAAGATTTTATTAAAACAACGGTTCTTAAAAATTTGAACTTACTATAAAGACTGTCAACTCTAGCGTTCCAAATTCCAATAACCTTTTCACCTAAACCATTTGGCTCAATATGCGCGCTTATTTTCCCATTGTAAGAATATACTGGAGAATTTCGCCCAGATATTAAACGCACAGTCTCTGACTTTGAAGGATGTTTCGCTTTAACAGTTTTGGCGCCCCATGCGCAATTTCCCAGAACAATGTCATCCAAACCAACATTAGATGGTTTCCATTCGGCTCCAATAGCGTTAGCGAATATTTTTTCCCAATCAGGTCCTTCTAAACGAGGCTCACCTTTTGTGGCAAGGTGATATACAATGTCTTTCGCTATGTTTATTATAACCTGTCTTGGGAAATTATTTTGCTTGAAAGGTGGCTTTACTTTCTGAGCGGTTCTTAATTTGGGAGCTTTCATAATAGTGCCTTAACTCATATTTATTATCTATTTGGATTTCTTCATCCAATGCAAATAACAGTTGCTTAAGCGCTGCTTTCACCATTGGAACAGGCACTGCGTTTCCAGCTTGTTTGCGTGTTTGTGAGTAATTACAGACAATTTTAAATGTGTCAGGAAAACCTTGAAGTCTTAGCATTTCTCGAGGAGTCAGTCTTCGCTCTCCATTCACCAATAAGTAATTATATGAAGCCCCAGCTCTAAGCGCGCAGGAATAAGGATAAGCGCTGATATGCCCTTGTTTGTTTTCATGCCATATAGTATATTTATGTTCAGTCTTAATGCCTATAGCCATCCTTTTATTTTTTATATAATCAGACACATAATATTCAGGAGGTATATTCTTTTCTAGAATTTCATCAAGTGGTGCCATAGTATATTTTCTATTTGGCCAAACATAATCTATTTTTCTTTTTGAACCAATTATAATCACTCTTTCTCGCTTCTGTGGTAATCCAAAATTCAATGCGTTTAACACTTTGTAAGATATATAGTATCCTAAATCATCTAGTGTTTCTAATATCCTCTTGAAAGTTCTTCCTTTGTTATGTCCAACCAGTAGTTTAACATTCTCTAAGATGAAAGCGTTTGGCTGTTTCGCTTCTAAAATTCGAGCAATATCGAAGAATAATGTTCCTCTTGTGTCCTCGAATCCATTTCTCTTTCCAATAATACTAAAGGGTTGACAAGGAAAACCGGCAAATAATATATCATGTTCGGGAATCTTATTCTCATCATGATTTTTAATATCACCGAGTGGGATTTCTTTAAAGTTATAATAATAAGCTCTTTGAGCTTCTTTATCAATATCGCAGGAAAAAACGCAATTAGCGTCTAAGAGCAATTCTTCCGCCGCTTGCTCCATTGCTATTCTAAATCCTCCTATCCCACAAAACAAGTCAATGTAATTGATTTTACGCATAAACAACCTAAGTGATTTTATTTATTAATTCTATAATCCTGTCTGCGCAACCAATCGAGTCATTTTTTATTTCGCTTTCCCACACTCTTATGACTGTCCATCCTTTCATTTTCAACGTGTTATTTACCAGATTATCTCTATCAATATTTCTTTGTATTTTCTTTATCCAGTATTCTTTGTTTGACACATCGGAAAACTGTTCTTCAATGGTTTTAAATCCTCTTGTTTTATATTGGTTTCCATGCCAAAAATCTCCATCTATAAAAAGAGCTATCTTCAACTTTCTATTAGCTATATCCGGCTTTCCAATAATATTTTTAACATTTTTTCTATATCTGAAGCCTTTTTTCCATAATTCTTTTCTTAGGGTTATTTCCGGAGATGTTTCATCGCTCTTAACCATTTTCATTGTTCTTTTCACAATTTCCTTATCTCTTTTCATAACAAATCCTTATTGGAAAAAAGTAGTATGCATTTTTAATCTACAAAATTTCCCGCAATTTTTCAATAAAATACTGTAGTTCCGGTTCGGTGGAGGTGGAGACCCGGGCGAATGTGGGCAAGTCATACGCGCCCATCGGGCGGACGATTACTCCTCGTTCCAGCAGTTCCCGGAACATCTCCCGCCCGTCGCGTTTCCAGTCCACCAGAACGAAATTGGTGATGGAGTTGACATATTCCAGACCCAGGCTGTCAAAACCGTCGTACAGCAGCGCAATACCCTTCCGGTTCACATCCAGGACTTCGCGGACGTAATCCTGGTCCTTGAGCGCCGCCGTGGCGGCGATTTGGGCGATGGAACTGGTGTTGAAGGCTTCCCGCACCCGGTTGAGTTCGGTGATGATTTCCGGGCGGGCGAAACCATAGCCGATTCTCAGCCCCGCCAAACCGTAGGCTTTGGAGAAAGTCCGCAGGACTATCAGATTGCGTCCTTCGCGGATGAGTTTCTTCTCATCTATACGCATCTCTTCCGGGATATACTCGTAATAAGCCTGGTCTAAGACGACAATAATATTGTCCGGAACCAGCTTGATGAAGTCCTCCAGCTCGTCTTTGGGGAGCAGGGTGCCGGTGGGATTGTTGGGGTCGGCGATGAAGACCACTTTGGTTTTATCGTCGATGGCGCTGAACATCCGGCTGAGGTCGTGGGTGAAGTCTTTTAGAGGTATTTCGACCGGTTCGCCGCCCATAATGCGGATAGCGATGCGGTATTTGACGAAAGCGGGCCAGGCGGCGACCGCTCTGTCGCCGTTGTTCATAAAGGCTTCGCAGATTTGTTCCACGATTTCATTGGAGCCGTTGCCTAAAATGATTTCCTCGGGTTTATAGCCGTAAAATTTCGATAGCGCCTGTTTGAGTTCATAACCGCCGCCGTCGGGATACAGGTGCATCTCTGGCAGCGCTTCCTGCATCGCTTTAAGAGCGGAAGGAGCGGGTCCCAGGTGATTCTCGTTGGAAGCCAACTTGATGACATAATCCAGCCCCAGTTCGCGCTGCACTTCACTGATAGGCTTGCCGGGCTGGTAGGGGGATATTTTCTGCAGGATTTCCCTTACAGGAACGGGCTTTATCATGGTCGTTTCGCTTTTTTTATAGGTTGAAGATGAACGACTATAGTCATTCTTGGAAAAAATGACAAGAAAGGGGGATGTCATTCCGAAGCGAAAGCCGGAATCCATCTTCTTATATTCATATTAGATACTGGACTCTCGCTTTCGCGGGAGTGACATCTCATAGGACGTTCTTCGTGTCGCAGAGTCCCCGCACTCTGCGACATAAATGACAAATTATACTGCAGACTGCGGGGAGTCTGCAGCACATAAAGTTGTTGATATAATTATTCCACCACCGCCACCACCAAATTGTCGGTTCTGAAGTATTTTTCCGCCGCTTTCCATACTTGTTCCAGCGTCACCGCTTTGACCGATTCAGCCCAGGTTTCGCCTGAATCCAGCGGTTTCCCCTCCATCGCGTATATTCCGGCAAAACTGGCGCGGTTCACGCTGAGCAGGCGGCGCATATCGCGGCGGGCAAGGTAGGAGTTTACCGCCTTGGTAACTTCATTTTGCTTAAAATCGGCTTTTGCCGCGGCTTTAATCTCCGTTTTGATTCCCTTCAAGGCTTTGTCGATGTTTTCCGGGCGGGTTCCGATGTAAGCGTAGAAATAGCCCCACCCCTCCTTCAAGACTACCGCAGACCCTATGCTGTAGGCTAATCCCTGCTGTTCACGCAGGTTGAACTGGAGGCGGTCGGAGAGGATGGCATTGGCAACGATTAAGGGGGCGCGGTCCTCCTCCGGGATTTCTTCGATGAGGTAACCCAGGTAGATATAGGACTGCATCTTGCACAACTCTTCCCGGTATTCGCCGAGCTGTGATTGGGGCGGAGGATTTGGGGGAGCTTCGATACCGGAGGGCTGCATATCGGCGAACAGACTTCGCAACTCCGCCGCGATTTCTTCCGGTGGAAGGTTTCCGACCACCGTGATTATCATATTATCCGGGGCGAAGTAGCGCCGGTGATAATCCGCCAGTTCCGCCGTGGTGATTCCCCCCAGGGTTCGGGGAGTGCCTGAGGTGGGTTTAGCGGCGGCGTTTTTCCCCAGGAGTTTTTTCAGGAAGAGCGACCGGGCTTTGGCTTTGGCGGAAGCGTTTTTGCGGGCAGCGGCTCCGATAAGCATCCCGCGGGTCGATTCCACATTTCCGGGATTGAAGGCGGGCTGGCGGATTACTTCAGCGGTGAGCTTCAGCGCGGGACGCCAGTATTCCTCCGCGGTTTCCATCCGGACGAAGGAGAATTCGGGGACGGTGCGGTAATCGTCGAAGGGTATCCAGGGATTATCCGAGGTTTCCAGGCGCATCCCCAGGCGGTTAATCTCCGCTTCCAGTTCGGCTTGAGTGCGCTGGGTTGTCCCTTTCAAGAGAAGTTGGTGCAGGAAATCAGTGATTCCGGTTTTCCCCGGCAGTTCGTTCAGACAGCGGTTTTTAAACAGGAAATGCGCCGCGAACACCCCGCTGCCGGAGCCGGGCGTCACAATGATTTCCAAGCCGTTGGTCAGGATTTCGCGATGGATTTTTCCCGCCGAGGCTCTCTCCTTCCAATCTTCCCCCTCCGCGTAGGGAACGACGGCTGAGGCGACCAAGGGGGCGTATTCGTACATTCCCCGCGCCAGTTCTTGCAACGCTTCCGGGGTAACGCGCTGCAGGTTGTCCTGGTATTCCATTACATATTCGTAACCGTTGAAGGCGAGCATATTCGCCTGCATCATCGCGGCGAAATGAGGCCGTTCGCTGTTGAAAAGTGCCTGACTGCGCCGGGAGGTGACAACGTTTTGGACTTCATCGGCGGCGATGGTTTCTTCGGAAAATATTCGGAAGCACTCGCGGAAAGCGGTCACCGCCGGTTCGATGTTATCCTCACCGGACAATGACGCGCGCAGGATAATCGCGCCGAAATCGCGGTCGAGGAAGTATTCCAAGCTGATTGACTGCGCTGCCGGTTTTTCTCCGGAAGTTAACTGGTCGTTCAGCCGCTTTTCCAGCATTTCGGTTAGAATGTCTGCGGTGTAGAGCCATTCTTCTGGGGCTCCCAGCAGGGGGATTCCGGCGCGAAGGTTAACGCTTCTGGTTTTTTCGCGGTGAATCCTAATGGGAGCGATCCCGGCTTCATAGGGTAAGTAGAGGTAAAGGAGCTTTCGTTCCGGGATTTCACCGGGGGAGGGCGCGCCCAGATATTTCTCCAGGATGGGTTTTATCGCCTGCGGGTCGAAATCCCCGGCGATGATAGCGGTCATATTGTTGGGGCGGAAACGCGATTTATAGTACTTCACCACCGCGTCCCGTTTCATCTTCTCAATCGATGTTTTCGACCCCAGAATTTGATTCGCATAGGGAGAGCCTTTGAAAAAGCGGGCGGAGAAATGAATGTCGGCGAGGTAGCTCGCCCGGTCGTGCGCTCCGCCGATTTCCTCGATGACGATTCCCCGTTCCTTTTCGAACTTGTCGTTGGGGAGGGTGGAGTTGAAGAGCATATCGGTCTGGATTTCCAGCCCCTTTTCGAAATTATCCTTCCCGGTGAGAATCACGAAGTTGGTGAAGTTATCCCCGGTGTGGGCGTTGTTGTAGCCGCCTATGAGGTCCATCTCCTCATAGAGTTCCTTCTGGGTTCGGTGTGTGGTGCCATTGAAAAGGAGATGTTCCAGAAAATGCGAGGCGCCGATAACTTCCGGTGTTTCATCCCGGAGACCGGTGCGGACAATTATAGAGGAGGCGATCACCGGCGCGGCGTGATTTTCTATCAGCGCCACTTCCATCCCGTTGGGGAGGTAGTAGATTTCGGGCGGGGCGGCGAAGGCCGCCGCCGCCATCAGAAGTATTATAATAGTGGTTATTAGTTTCATATTAAAATCCAATTAGGTCTAAATAATGCAACCGGGATAGGGGAATCCAGCAGCGCAGTGAAACAGATTGTAGGGGCGGTTCGCGAACCGCTCCTACCCGTCAGCGAAATGCTGTACTTGTCAAAATGGTTAATTTAATTTGATTTCATTTTTCGCGCAAACGCTTCAAGAATTCCCGGGCTTCATCCGCTTCGGGACTTTTGCGTTTTTCCAGTATCCTCACCGCCTCCTCCATTAATTCCAGCGCCCAGGCGACCTGCTTCTGTTTTTCCAGGATGACGGCAAGGTTGGTCATTATCCTCGCCCGGCGCAGTTCGTCCCCTTGCGATTTGACCAATTCCAACTGCATCGAGAGGTATTTCACCGCGCCTTTGTAATCTTCCCGGCGGCGGTTCATATCACCCCTCGCGCCGTAGATTTCCGCCAGCAAGAGTGTATCCGGCGGCGAAGAGGCTATTACGGTGGCAGAATCGAAGTAGGAGATGGCGGCGGGATAGTCTTTGCGCAGGGTCAGCGCCCGCGCCAAGCCGTTATAAGCGCGGCTGCTGTCGGCGCGGTCAGGAGCTTTGAGCAGGGCTTCTGAAAAGTGGAGGAGAGCGGCTTCATCGCGCTTCCCCTGCAGCGACAGTTTCCCCATCTTCTCACTGGCGAGGAAGGCTTTATGAGGATTCCTCATCTTCAGGGCTATTTCCGAAGCTGCGTTGAATTCGGCGGTCGATTCCCGATAGAGGAAGCGGCGGTTCAAGGCCTCGCCCCGGGTCATATGCAGAGTGTATAACTGCGGGAGCAGTTTTGCGGACTCCAGCGCCGGTTGAATCCGGTTCAAGTTTTCCATCGATTTGGTGTAATATCCTTCCACCAGGGCGATTTGCGCCAGTCCCAGACGGCAGAGGGCTGCGCCCAGAGTGTCGCCGGCTCCTTCCTTCAATTCCAGGGCGCGGTAATATTCCTTGCGAGCGTCAGTGTACTGACCGTTTTCCAGCAGGGAGTCCGCGCGGAGGTGTAATTCTATAGCAAGGGTGGTTTTTTTGGGCTGCTGTTTACCCGTTTGCGCTGTAACCGGGAGCGTGGCGACGATCAGCGCAATCAATAAGACATAAATAGTCTTCCGCATAACTATCAAAACCTCAGTTTGAGATAAATCCAGCACCCCGCCACTGCGCCCAGGCTGTCGGCGGCGATGTCCCAGTAGGAGAAGAACCTGCCGGGGACGAAGATTTGGTGGATTTCGTCCGATAAAGCGAAGGCAATGCCGAACGAAGCGGCGAGTAGGAACATTGTAAATCCCTGCATACGCCAGCCCTGCTCCAGCAATCGGGTGAGCAGATATCCCAGAACCGCATATTCGAGGCAGTGGTAGATCTTATCCAGCGAAATTTGGTCTATTTGCTGCAGGGGCAGAGTGTGGAAACTGGAGAGGGTGAAAATCAACGCCATATATAAGAGCGCCGGCAGGTAGAGCCTGGTGAAACTTCCGCCGGGATTAATCAGCATCCGAACATCCTGAAAGCTTGCCCTAAGCTGAAGGTAATGTCCGCCGCCGCCAGGGAAAATATCCCCTCCTCCTCGGCGGCGAGGTCTCCCGCTGAGCCGTGAATATAGGCTCCGGCGACCGCAGCCGCCATCGGATTAGCGCCCTGTCCCAGCAGCGCCGCCAGCGCTCCGGAGAGCACATCTCCCACTCCGCCGGTAGCCATCCCGGAGTTTCCGGTGGGATTGAGGTAAACTGAGCCGTCGGGGGCAGCGGTCAGAGTAGGGGAGCCTTTAAGCAGGATGACGCAGTTCCATTTCGCGGCTTTTTCTCGGGCGATTTCGATGCGGCTTTCTCTGATTTCGTCCGGGCTGAGGTTCACCAGGCGGGCGAATTCGCCAATGTGGGGGGTGAGGATGGCGTTTTCGGGGAGGTTATTCAGGGAATCTTGAGAACTCGCCAGGGCGAAAAGGGCGTCGGCGTCGATAACAGCGGGGATTTTAAGTCCGGCGATGATGTTCCGCGCCAGTTGCAGCGTTTTTTCGTTGCGGGACAGTCCCGGCCCGATAACGCAGGTATTGGCCCATTCCAAGCGCCGTTGGATTTCGTCCCAGGCATCGGCGGCGAGCGAACCATCCTCGGTTTCCGGCAGGGGGACAGACATCGCTTCGGTCAGCTTGATTTCCGCGATATGGTTCAGCGATTCGGGCAGTCCCAGCACTACCAGCCCGGCTCCTGATTTCACACAGGCCTGGGCGGACATACAGGCTGCGCCGGTCAAGCCGCGCGAACCGGCGATGATGAACACCCTGCCGCATTCCCCTTTGTGCGTGTCTTCAACGCGGGCGGGGAGCATTTCCAATACATCGTGAGCTTCGACCTGCCAGAGATAGGGTTTGTATTCTTGGAGGACCTTTTCCGGTGCGCCGATATCGACGATGGAAACATCTCCGGCGAGTTCCCTGCCGGGGCTGAGCGCCAAGCCCCGCTTGAGGGCTGCCATGGTGACAGTGGCGTCGGCGGAGACCGCAGGACCTTCGGCTTTTCCGGTGGAACCTTCCACGCCGGAGGGGATGTCAATCGAGATGACGGGGCAGGGAGCGTCGTTGATTTCTTCAATGGCTTCGGCGATGGTCCCTTTGGCTTCGCCGGAAATCCCGGTTCCTAGCAGGGCGTCGATCACCAGATGACAGTGGTCGGGGACGATGAGTTCCTCCCCTCTCGCTTCCTCGATAAGGGGGATTTCGAGCTTGACTGCAAGTTCATAATTGGCGCGGGCGTCTCCGGTCAAATCTTCCCCGCGCGCCAGCAGCGCCACTTCCACTTCGGCTCCGGCGCTGTCCAGCATCCGGGCTGCCGCCAATCCGTCACCGCCGTTATTTCCTTTGCCGCAGTAGATTTTAATTTTCCGGCCCAGCGCGATATGTTTTGCCGGGAGGTCGGCGAAGTATTCACAATCGCAATCAGATTCCTCCTCCGATTCATCCAGGATGTCGAGTATGGGGATTGCGGCGCCGTATTCTTCATAGAGTAATTCCAGCGCAGCGCTGAAAACTCCGCGAGCCGCTGTTTCCATCAAGACCATACCGGGGAGTCCCAAATCGTCGATGACCCTCCGATCCAATTCCGCCATTTCTTGCGCAGTAAAAACCGGGAGCATATGATTCCTTATATGATATGTATATGTTTACATATTTGCATATGTGTTATATGCTGCTTTTTTGTCTTGCGCGGTGTAAGTTTATTTGCCGCAGTATGCGGACAGTCCGTCCGAGAGCACCAGTTTTCGTATTATGTCATTCTGAACTTAGTGAAGAATCTCTTGTTTATAAATGACATACGAAAATGCAGATGCTCCGCTTCGCTCAGCATGACATATCCTTAGACAGAGTGCGGGGACTCTGGGGCGTAAAGATATCAATATAGGGCAATTTATAAGGATGGTTCGCGAACCGCCCCTACTATATGATAGCTTATTTCAGCAGAACCACTTTACGTGAGGAGACTTCAACGCCGCTTTGCAGGCGCAGGAGATAGACGCCGCTGTTCAGGTCGGAACAGTCAAGTTCTAACCGGTGTTCCCCGCTGTTCAGGACTCCCAAACGGATGCTCCTCACCGTCCGCCCGGCGATGTCGAAGAGTTCCAAGCTCGCGGGGGACTGCGCCGCAGTGTGAAATTCCACTACGGTAGTAGGATTGAAGGGATTGGGGTGGATTCCCGTTATATTGAATTTGCGGGGAAGCTCCTTTTTTCCCGCTGAGACACCAAGGGGATCTACCACCGCGTCTTCCGGCGCGCTCCAAAATGAAACTTCCTCTTCACCGTCAATGGCTCGCGCCCGGTAGTAGATGGTCTCCGGATTGCAGCCGGGATCGACATTGAGGAAGGTGTCGGGGTGGCTTTGCGCTAAGAGCGCTGTGCCGCCGTAGCTGACCCAGGGATGGATATCGTCGATGAACCAGCCTTCGTTCAGGGTATAATCATCTGTCACATAGATAAACCTGAGGATGATGTTCTCTCCAGCGTAAGCCGAGATGTCGAATTCGGCGCGGATCCAGCCGTTGGAGACGCCGGTGATGCCGTTGCCCAAATTCGCGTGGTGAGGGTTGGTATTGGTGGTAATGTTTCCTTCGAGCGAGGTGAAAGCGTAGCCGCCGTCCCGGGAAACCTGGACATAGCCGTAATCCCAGCCGTCCTCGATGTTAAAGTAGGTCCAAAAGGTGAGGGTGTCGCCGGAATCGACTGAATAGGTTTCGGCGGCGGCGGCGATGGTGACCGAATTGTTTTGGGCGTTAGACCAGAAACTGCGGTCGCCGGAATAGGAGCGGGAGGCGCTCCAGAGGAAACCGTCCATCACCCATTCGCTGTCGGGATTGGTTTCCAGGTTGTTCACAATCACAGACCTGCCGCGGAGCTCGATCACATCGTACGAGACCGGGGGATTACTGGGATCGGTGTTGGGATTCCAGGTCAGGTTGAAGGGGCCGGTCACGGTATCCAGAGGCGTAACTATCGGCGCTTGCGGACGGAGCGCCCGGCGGGGGTCGTCGGCGTAACCGGCGATGAGCAGGTTAGGTTCAAGCTGAGCCTGGCTCAGAGGGAGGATAAGCTGTTCCGGCGGCCAGAATCCGCCCTGCTGCCAGGTAGCGATTTCCACTACATAGCTGTAAATCACCGAATGCAGGGTGTCGCCGTACATCCAGTCGTTGGCGCCGCCGTTGGTGGTGTAAAGGTTCATCCATCCCGGTCCCACCAGGTAATCATTATAAGCGGACATCTTCCACCCCAACTCACTGAACAGGTCGTGGTCTTCGGTATAAAGATAATCGTAACCCCAGGCGTGAATGTAGAGGTTGCCGTAGGAATGATAGTTCAAGCATAATGTAAATTCACGGCTATTGACGAAATCGCGGACGACCTGTGTTTCCGGTTCGGAGAAGGGCGCGGTTCCGCGGTAGGTTTCGTCGCCGGGGTCGGGGCTGGAACCGATGTTGTCGTAGCCCCACATATAACCGAAATTGCGGTTGAGGTCCACACCGTCGAAGTCAGGCTCAAAGAAGCCGGAATTGTTGTTGTCCCGTAAATTTTTACGCCACATACCGCCTCCGCCGGGTTGAATCAGCTCGTTTAAGAGGTATCCGTCGGGATTGAAGACCGGCAGGAAAAACATCTCCCGGTTTTCCACCAGGTAAGCCACTTCCGGGTCGGAGGGGTAATTATCAGTGAGATAATGCATAAAGTAGAGCAGGTTTTCCAGCGCCATCGGCTCCCGGGCGTGAATGAGTCCGTTGTAGAAAACTTCCGGTTCGTTTTCATCGATTTCCGGATTGTCGGAAATTTTCACCACCCACAGTTCATTGCCCTGAATCGACTGCCCGATGGAATAGGGCGTCCCCACAATGTTGGGAAAATTAGTGTGAAGCAGGTTGATTTCCGTTACCGCTTCGCTGAAGGTGTGGTACCCGCCCATAGGCTCGGAGGGGTCCAATCGCGAGGCGTAATAACTTTCAAGGTCTTCGATAATCCTGCTGAAACCGATTCCATTGGCGAGCAGTTCATCCTCATCGGCGGGAGTGGCGACCAGTTCCAGGAAGTCCTCCGCCCGGTCATAGCGGACGATATCCATTCCCAGCGATTGAACATCGACCATTGTGGTCTTGGAGGTGATGGGAACTTGGATGAGATTATGGTGATTAACCGCCCCTGCGCTAAAGGCGATAAAAAATATGGCGGCGGTGGTGATAAAGATTCGCATTGGTTGTCCTTTACAAATAGGAATACTTTAGAATTTTCTTCGATAAACATCTTTTCGATGCCGTACTGCAATTACATCGATAAGTTTGACTTTATCATCGATAGCATATATTACCCGATAGTCGCCAGTGCGGATACGCCAGAGATTGCTTCTATCACGGAGTTTCCTACAGCCTCGAGGTCTGGGATTTGTGCGGAGAGTTTTAATCCTTGGAAATATTACATCTATCTGGCTGGTGTTTAGCGCCTCGAGTTCCTTAACCGCTGATTTTGCAAACACTAACTTGTATTCAGGCGCTTAATTTTCCTAAGGATTTCAGTCTTTTCTCCACAGCCTCAAGCTCCATTCTGGGTTCTTCCGCGCGCATTTTAGCAATCAAAGAGTCAAAAAAGTCCTCCAGCAGCTCCCGATGTTCTTTCAAATCGATGAGAACCGCAGTTTGCTCACCGGTTTCATCTACGACAAAATTTATTCCTTTCATAATAGCCATCCGGTTTTTATAAGTTATTTGTTTTCATAAAAATATATACGGATTTCTTTATCCATAGTTTATTTAGAATGGTTCTTCGCTGAATCGTGTGGGTAAACTGATTCTATCAAGGAAATCTGCTTGCTTGTCTGTAAAACAAATCCCCCTATATCCCCCTTTTCCAAAGGGGGACTTTCTGATTCCCTCCTTAGAATAAGGGGGGCAGGGGGGATTTCTTACAATATGCAAATGTCTATCTACCCATACAAAACAGCGAGGAACCTTTAGAATCTATGCTGAATCCCCGTTTCCGAAAACCTCCGCCATCACCTCATCGAAACTGTCCACCGGCTTGAGAGCGAGGGGTCTGGTCACCGGTTTGGGGATTTCCTTGACTTCTTTTATGTTTTTTCGAGGCAGGAAGACGGTTTTCAAGCCCAGGCGGTTGGCTGCCATCAGTTTCTGGGGCAAGCCTCCGATGGGGAGGATTTCCCCCCGCAGTGTGATTTCGCCGGTGAAACCGTAGGTCGCGGGAACCGGCTTCCCGGTGAAGGCTGACAGCATCGCCAAGGTGAGCGCTATCCCGGCGGAAGGTCCGTCCTTGGGAACCGCCCCTTCGGGGATGTGGATATGCACTTCCCGTCTCAGGAAATCTTTCTCCTCCAGGCCGAACCGGTCGGCGATGGAGCGGATGTACGACAGCGCCGCTTTGCCGGATTCCTTCATCACCTCGCCCAGTTGGCCGGTGAGGGTCAGCGTTCCTTTGCCTTTCATCAGCGCCACTTCGATGCGCATAATATCGCCGCCGTCGGAGGTCCAAGCCAGGGCATTGGCGGCGCCGACCCTGGTCCCGGAGACGATTTCCCTTTCTATATATTTACTGACGCCAAGATACCGCTCAAGGTTGCCGGTTCTGATGGTGAAACTCTTCTTACCTTTCTGCACCATTTCCCGCGCCACTTTGCGGCAGATGGTAGCGATGGCGCGTTCGAGTTGCCGCACGCCGGCTTCGCGGGTGTAGTCGTCGATTATCTTATAGAGGGCTTGGTCGGTGAATTCTACGGATTTCCCCTCGATGCCGTGTTCCTTCAAGTTTTTGGGGAGGAGAAATCCGCGGGCAATCATATACTTCTCATAGCGGAGGTAGCCCGGCAGGTCGATGACCTCCATCCGGTCCAACAGGGGCGCTGGGATATTGTGTTTCATATTGGCGGTGGTGATGAACAGCACCTGAGAAAGGTCATATTCGACTTCAAGATAGTGGTCTGAAAAGGCATTGTTTTGTTCGGGGTCGAGCACTTCCAGCAGCGCTGAAGCGGGATCGCCGCGAAAGTCAGAGGCCATCTTATCCACTTCGTCCAGAAGGAACACAGGATTCACCGTCCCGGCGCGCTTCAATTGCTGGATAATTCTGCCGGGGAGAGAGCCGATGTAGGTGCGGCGGTGGCCGCGTATTTCCGCTTCATCGCGGATGCCTCCCAGAGAGACGCGGATGAACTTTCTCCCTAAAGCGCGGGCGATGGACCTTCCAAGAGAGGTTTTACCGGTTCCGGGAGGCCCGGCGAAGCAGATTATCTGGCCCCGCATCCGCTCTACCAACTTCATCACCGCCAGGTATTCCAAAATGCGTTCTTTGGGTTTTTCCAGACCGTAATGGTCTTCGTCCAGGATAGACTGGGCGGTGTTTATGTCCAGATTGTCTTCGGTTTTTTTGAACCAGGGGATTGCCACCAGCCAGTCGAGATAGCCGCGTATGACAGCCGCTTCGGGCGACATAATCGGCATCTGCTTCAGCTTTTCCAATTCTTCCTTCGCTTTTCGGCGGGGTTCAGAGGGCAGTTTGGCGCGGCGGATTTTGGTTTTATATTCTTTGATGTCGGAATAATCGTCTTCGGTCTCCTCACCAAGCTCTTTTTTAATAATCCGCATCTGCTCCTGGAGGAAGAAATTACGCTGGGAGCGGGTGATTTTATCCTTGACCTGGGTGTCGATGGAGTGTTCCAGCTTCAGCAGTTCAATTTCGTCGGTGAGGAACCTTGCCAGCAGCATCATTCTTGGGTAAACATGGATATTTTCCAGCACTTCCTGACGTTTTTCCAGGGGTAGGGGGATGTGGGAAGCTATGAAATCCGCTAACCTGCCGGCGTCCTGAATATTGTCGGTGGTCAACTGCAGTTCATCGGGTAGAGAGGTATTAAGAGTCACAAACTCCCGAAACATATTGGATACTTTGCGGACGGCGGCTTTCAGCTTAGCGGATTCGGACTCCATTTCAGGCAGGAGTTCTATCCGCGCCCGCAGGATCTTACGGTTGAAAACCACCCGGTCAGCCCTGGCGCGTTCCACCCCCTCTATCAGTATCTTCACCAGTCCTGTGGGGAGGCGCAGAACCTGCAGCACCCGAGCCACTACCCCGATGCTGTAGAGGTCCTTTTTTCGGGGGTCGTCCACCCCGGGTTCTTTCTGCGCCAGCAGCAGGACGAACCTGTCCTTCAGCACAGATTCCTCCACAGCCTTCTGCGTGGTCGACCTTCCCGCCAGCAGGGGAAATATCATAAAAGGAAACACCACTACATCCCGCAGGGGGATGACCGGCAGTTCATTCGGGATTTGGGATTGGTCGTTGGATAGGATGGTTTCGGATTGTATCTTTTTCACTTTTCGTTTTTCATCGGATGCCATTTTCTACCTCGTGATAATACATACTCGTCTTAAACATTATCAGGCAATCATCTTTTGAGATTCAGCCTCTATTTTGGTGAGTTTGGGTTTTCGTTTGCCGGTCACCACTCCTCTGGTGATGGAGACCTCTTTGACCCCTTTCTGGGAAGGGATATTGAACATTATATCGTTCATTATCCTTTCCATAGTGCTCCTCAGGGCTCGAGCCCCGGTGCGTTTTTTCATCACCTGCTTCACAACCTCCTTCAGCGCATCCTTGTCGAAATGCAGTTTCACTCCTTCCATTTCGAACAGCTTTTTATACTGTTTTACCAATGCGTTTTTCGGCTGGGTCAGTATCTTCATCAGAGCGGCTTCATCCAATTCCCCCAGCGGGCAGGTCACCGCCAGGCGGCCGATGAGTTCCGGTATCAGCCCGAATTCCAAAAGGTCTTCCGGTTCGATGCTGACCAGCATTTCGTAAAGCGACATCGACTGCACCCGCTCCGACTTGGCTCCGAATCCCAAACGGTTTTTACCGATTCTGCGTCCAATGATATCCCGGATGCCTTCGAAGGCTCCGCCGCAGATGAAAAGAATGTTGCGGGTGTCGATGCTGATGAGCTTCTGCTCCGGGTGTTTCCGTCCCCCTTCCGGCGGAACCGACGCCACTGTCCCTTCCAGCAGTTTCAGCAAAGCCTGCTGAACCCCTTCGCCCGAGACGTCGCGGGTGATGGACATATTCATTTCTTTACGGGCGATCTTGTCTATCTCATCGATGTAAATTATACCCATCTCCGCCGCTTCGATATCGTAGTCGGCGGCTTGCAGCAAACGCACCAGAACGTTTTCCACGTCCTCCCCCACATAACCCGCTTCGGTCAAGGTGGTGGCGTCGGCGATGGCGAAAGGTACCTGGAGGAAGCGAGCCAGCGTATCCGCCAGCAGAGTCTTCCCGGTTCCGGTGGGTCCGAGAAGGAGGATATTACTCTTTTCCAGTTCGACGTCGTCGTCCAGCAGGCGGGAGTTGATGCGTTTGTAATGGTTGTAAACCGCCACGGAAATCCGCTTTTTCGCCAGGTCCTGGCCGATGACATAGCGGTCGAGTTGAGCCTTAATACGCCTGGGGATAGGGAAATCTTTGATTTGGCGCTTACTGCGGTTCTTCAGGCTGCGTTTGATAATCTGGCGGGAAGCTTCGATGCACTGGTCGCAGATGTTTATTTCAGATTTACCGGTGTGTATGTCAGGTTTACCTTTGGAAATCATCACCGCCACCTGAGAAGTGGTTTTGCCGCAAAAGGCGCAGCGTTGTTCGTCAATTCTATGATTCATTTATTGTCCTATAGTGTATTGTTCTCAAATGTCTTTATAAAAACGCTGTCAATTAAATTACCTCGCCATCCCCTTAACCTCTTCCAACACCCGCTCAATATGCCCATCGACCTTGACCTTGCGGTAAATCGCGGCGAATTTTCCTTGGGGGTCGATGATAAAAGTGCTGCGTTCGAGGCCGAGGCGCTCTTTGCCGTACATCTTTTTCATCTTTAAAACGCCGTAAAGTTCCGCCGCTTTCCGTTCCGGGTCGGACAGCAGGGGGAAATTCAGGTTGAATTTCCCAGAGAAATTCCCGTGCGATTTCAGGGAATCGGGGCTGACGCCGAAGATTTCCGCGCCGGCCGCATCGAATTCACCCTTGAAATCGCGGAAGGCGCAGGCTTCTTTGGTGCATCCGGAGGTGTTGTCCTTAGGGTAAAAATAGAGGACTACGATTTTTCCAAGATGCGCGCTGAGGGCGAAGGTTCCGCCTTCGCTGGATTCGAGGGTGAAATCCGGGGCGGGGGAGCCTAATGCAAAATCGGACATTGAGATTACTTTGCTATTATTCATTCAAGAAAAATATCCTGTAACCGCTTTTTGTAACAATTTACCGATTTGAAACGCATGCGTCATTCTGGCTGCGCCGGAATGACTTGTAAATTGGTTAGTTAAGAACCCATCATACGATACGATTCTATTTTGTAGTAACAGAGCGGGGCTCTCCAAGCGTGGGCTTGTACACATGTCCACCTGCTCACCTGTACACATTTTCTTCGACTTGTTGACTTGCCGACCTGCCGACTTGCAGACTTATTTCAATAATACCAGCTTAATAGCCTGATTATATTCACCGGCTTCAAGGCGAAGGAAATAGATCCCCGACGCATAATCGTCCAAATCGAGATGCGCTGAATATATCCCGGCATCGTAGTATTTCGATTCCAGCGGAGTCGTTATCAACCGCCCGGCGATGTCGTAGAGCTTCAGCGAGACTTCTGCCGGTTTCGGCAGTTCAAACCTGACTTCAGCGGCGGCGTTGCAGGGATTGGGATAAGGGGATGATAGCCTGAATTCCGCCGGAAGGGCGGTATGGTTACTAATCTCCACTCCCACAGCGCTCCAATCCAGGATTTCAAAGCAGACCCCTTCGGTGAGAAATATATAATCCCCGGAAACCGCGGCTCCTCCGGCGCTGCCCGACGCTTGATAATACCCGACTTCGACAAAATTCGAGGGGTCAGCGGCGTTGAATATTCTGAGTCCCGGTTCGCCGCATCCCACCAGCAGAAAATCGCCTTCTGCTTTAATGCTGTGAATATCTTCAATATGGAGTATTCCCGCCTGACTCATATTCGCCGGATTCGATATATCCACTGCGAAAAATCCTCGGTGAGCGCCGGGATAGACGCTATAGATATACGAAACATAAATATATTCCGCCCCGATGGTAATCCCCGTTAGCAAATAATCGGTTTCCATCGTTCCCAATAGGACCGGATTGGCGGGGACAGAAATATCGACCGCGTAAATGTCGTGATAACCTGTTACATAAGCGCGGTTGCCCGACACCGCTAAATAATCCCCATAATGAGGTAATTCCACACTCCCAATTTCAACCGGCTGCGCGGGATTGGAATAGTCTATAGTCCGCAGGTGGCTGTCTGCAATATAAACGATTCCGCCCTGCATCCGGACCGAATAATGACATCCCCCTCCGAGGTTGAAACTGCCGACGTATTGCGGATTCGCAGGATTAGATACATCTATGAAGCAAATCCCTGAGTCGTCGCAAGCCAGCGCCGCAATACTCCCGTCGAAGGCGACATCACGCAGTGTTAACTCCGATTCCCACAATCCCGCTTCGACCGGATGATTTAAATTGAAGATATCCACCACCCGAAGTCCGCTGCCGCAATCCGTGATACAGGCGTAATCGCCGGTATAATCCACACTGGACATATGTCCGTAATTGTCGATGAAACCCGTCAAGGCGGGATTAGCGGGATTACTCAAATCGACGATTTCGAGAATGCCGCAAAATTCGGAAATATACGCGGTATTACCGACCACCGTCACTTCATCGGCGTAATTACGGGTGTCGAACCGCGCCAGAACCGTTGGATTCGCGGGAATCGACACATCGACGGAAATCAATCCGTGGTTGCCATCGGAAACGAAGGCGCAGTTTCCGGAAACGCCCACGCTCAGGAATGTCCCCATCGGCGAATTGGATATAAAACTCCATCCTGCCATCAGCGGGGCGGCGGGATTGGAAATGTCAATGATGCAGATACAAGCCATATCCACAACATAGGCATAATTGCTGTTTATAGCTATATCGAAGGCATACCCTTGACAGGCGCAGAATCCTATCTGCACGGGCGAAGCAGGGTTGGACACATCGACAATCCTCATTCCCGAATCAGAGTCGGCGATATAAAGCAGGCTGTCGTCCACTTCCACGTTTCTGAAATAATGTCCCTGTTCGAAAAAACCGGCCTCGAAGGGCTGCCCCGGATAGGATACATCTATGATTCTCACACTTCCCCGATTCATGTCTATCATATAAACATATTCATCTGTGACAGCCAATCCGCAAGCGTTGTTTCCGTTTTCATAAAATCCGATTTCCACCGGCTGCGCCGGATTGGAAACATCTATTATCCTGAGCCCCCGGTGCGAATCAGCCACATAAGCATAATCGCCGGAGACCTTCACGGAAACCGCGCTGCCCGGAGTGTCGCAGGAACCGATTTCCACCGGATTCCCCGGATTGGATATGTCCACGATCCTGAGGCCGGAACAGCCCGCAGCGACATAAGCCGTGTTACCTTGTATATCCGACGACCAGGCGTAGTCCCAGAAATTGTACAACCTGCTCACCAGCTCCACATTCCAGGACTGGCTCAACGCCGGGATTGATGTGAGCAGTATCAGAACCACAGCGGCAAATGAGGTCCGATATTTATCCCTCATCGCTATCTCCTCCGTTGAAATACCTGCGTTAGTCAATAAGTAAAGTAGGTTTCAACACCGAATTGGATTTTGGCGATATGTCAAAGTATCGACATCTTTAAAGTTAACAATATTAGCGGAAATATTCAAATTAATCTCAATTACCGTAAGCGGAGCGCCACAAATCGAGGTAGTCTCCTTGATGCACCGAAGCGCCGTAGGTTTCATAAGTGGTGTCCGGGACGAAGTCATCCCAGCCGGGTGTGAACTGGTTCGATTCGCCGATTAGTTCGTGATAAATATCGTCGGTTTGCGGGGGCAGAGTGTACCAACCGAATTCCTCCTCGTTGAAAGCGATGCCGTAGGTGGAATCGATGTAGGCGTGGTAGGCCTCCTCGCACCAATGCTGCTGCATATAGCCGATGTAATCGGTGTTCACCGCTGTTTGAGAACGGATTTCCACATCCCCCCAGGATTTTGCGTCTCCCCATTTATATACCACGCGGTAGAGTCCCGGAGAAATCCCTAAGGGAGATAACTTAAAGCTGTGTGCTCCGGCGGGGCACATTCCCGAATATAAAGATGCGACAACCGAACCGGATTTGTCGATGAGATTCACTTCAACGCTGCCGGCTTGAGGTGTACCAATCGTAATCGTCACCGGAATGAAGCGGGACGGGTTGGGGCAGGCGGGGCTGTAGAAACAGTATTCAGTGGGTAAGGTGCTATGATGTCCGCCGGAGGAATCCCCTTGAACCGTAATGCTGTCCGGCGGCTGAGGCGGGGTGTTCAAACCGTAGGTGTCGCGTCCGCTCCAATCCCGCGAGTCCACCCGCAGGACTTGGCCGTCCACGGCGATTTCGGTAATGCCATTAAAATTGCTAAGCATTCCCATTTCGCCTTCTTCGCAGCTAATAAAAAAAAGGCAAAAGATGACAAGAAATGGAATGAGGCGGGTCAGTGTGGATTTCAATTTGCTCCTCCTGATTTTTGAAATGATGTGTAGTTTATTTTCGCTGTCGTAAGACTATAGCTTTCTGAAGTCATAAGCGCATTGGTCATTCCCGCGAAGCCGGAATCCTTCCGGGAAAGAAAGATTCTGGCTTGCTTCGCAACCGGAATGACGATTACGCTTCATAGACTGCTTCGGCGCTTTGCGCCTCGCAATAACATAGTATGCTTTCACATATATTCCGACAGCGCCGCTTCCAGCGTTTGCGGCGTAATCTCAGTATCCTCCCAAAAATCGGTTTCGTCGGTGACGCTCTCCTTCAAAAGCTGTTTCACCATATCGGCGGTGGCGGGGAACCAATGGAACCGGCCTAAGATTTTCGCCCCTAACATCACCAGGCCCGCTGGTGTCTTAGCAAGCCGCATTTTCCGCCCCGCCGCCTTCTCGATGATGCGCAGGATTTCAAGGTAGCTGAGTTTCTGAGGCCCGCCAATGTTATAGGTTTTACCGAAACTCTTCGCGTCCTCCGCTAATTTAACCATCCCCCGGCAAAGGTCGGACCGCGAAAGCGGCGTCAGCCGGTAATCCCCCTTGCCGATGACCGGGATGGGAAGCCCTTTATGTATCCATCCCGCGAATTCCACCGCGAAACGGTCGCCGGGCCCAAATATCAGCGAGGGGCGGAATATAGTCCAGTCCAGCCCCGATTCGCGGACGATATTTTCCGCCGCTAACTTGGAAGTGTTGTAGCCGATTTGCAGGCCGCTGTCCACGCCTAAGGCGCTCATATGAAAATATCGTTTCACCCCCGCCTCTTTCATCGCTTCCACCAATATCCGGGTGAACTCGATATGCACCCGCTGAAAGGTGGTCTTCTTTCCGGGGAATTCGCGGATGATGCCCGCTACATTCACAGCCGCGTCGCACCCTTCCAGCCCCTGGCGGAAACGCCCTACGTTGGGGGAATGGTACTGAAAATTCTCCACCCCCTCCCGCTCAACGGCTTTTTTCCACGACCGCCACCTAATCAGGGTGCGGACATTGTGCCCGGCGGACAATGCGGCTTCGGTGAAGCCCTGACCTAGAAAGCCGGTGGCTCCGGCGACTAAAAATTTCATTCTCGTTGCTCGTTGCTGCTTACTGGTTACTCGTTCTTCGTTGACGCGGCTTTATTCAGGTTGGTATCTTGTTCCGATATCTTTTCCTTTTCGTGTCGCAGAGTCCCAGCACTCTGCGACATCACCGGCGGGTTTTAATAATCCGCCCTACAAATAGCCTTAATAGCCATAATAGCCAGTGAATATCCTGTCACTAACCACCGAACACCAAACACCAAACACTATCATAATCCCCCCTGCCCCCCTTTAGAAAAGGGGGAAACCGATTTCGCCGTTTCACTATTTCACCAATTCACCCTTCAAAAACCGCCCCGTGTAAGACTTCCGGGAGCGGGCGACTTTTTCCGGCGTTCCCTGAGTCACGATGGTTCCGCCCGCATCGCCCCCTTCCGGACCCAGGTCGATAATGTGGTCAGCGGTCTTGATGACATCCATATTGTGCTCAATGACAATCACCGTGTTCCCTCTATCAACCAGGCTGTTCAGGACTTGCAGCAGCATCCTGATGTCGGCGAAATGCAGACCGGTGGTCGGCTCGTCGAGAATGTACAGGGTGCGCCCGGTGGCGACCTTGGACAGTTCCGACGCCAGCTTGACTCGCTGAGCCTCCCCGCCGGACAGCGTGGTAGCCTGCTGGCCCAATTTGATATATCCCAACCCCACCTCGTCCAGCGTCTTCAGCTTTCGTTCTACCGTGGGGATATTGCGGAAGAAATCCAGGGCTTCGGCGACGGTCATATCCAGCGCTTCGGCGATGGAGCGTCCTTTATAGAGAACTTCAAGCGTTTCCCGGTTGTAGCGTTTCCCTTTGCAGATTTCGCAGGGGACATAAACATCGGGGAGGAAGTGCATTTCAATTTTAATGATACCGTCGCCCCTGCAGGCTTCGCAGCGTCCACCCTTGACATTGAAACTGAAACGCCCCGGTTTGTAGCCCCTCGCCTTGGATTCGGGAAGCTGGCTGAAAAGCTCCCGGATGGGAGCGAAGAGCCCGGTGTAGGTAGCGGGATTGGAGCGGGGAGTGCGGCCGATGGGGCTCTGGTCGATGGCGATGACCTTATCCAAATACTCCGTGCCGTATAGCCACTTGTGCGGCAGGGGTTTCAGCCGGGAGCGGTAAACCCTCTGCGCCAGCGCGGGATAGAGTGTCTCGTTCACCAATGTGCTCTTGCCGGAGCCGGACACGCCGGTTATGACGATAAATTTGCCCAGGGGAAACTCAGCCGTCATCTTCTTCAAGTTGTTGCCCCTTGCTTCGGATAACTTAAGGACTTTCCCGTTTCCCGAACGCCGTTTGGCGGGGATGTCGATGATTTCTTCACCGGAGAGGAATTTTCCGGTGAGGGAATCGGATTGTTTGATGTCGTCCGGACTTCCCTGCGCCACCAGCTTACCCCCGTTTATCCCCGCGCCGGGACCCAAATCCACCACCTGGTCGGCGGATTCGATGGTCTCCCGGTCGTGCTCGACTATTATTACAGTGTTGCCCAAATCCCGGAGCCTGAGCAGGGTTCCGATGAGGCGCTTGTTGTCCCGCAGGTGCAGTCCGATGGAGGGTTCATCGAGAATATAGAGCACGCCGACCAATTGCGAGCCGATTTGGGTGGCGAGGCGGATGCGCTGAGCTTCCCCCCCGGAAAGACTGCCAGCGGAGCGGTCCAGCGTCAGGTAATCCAATCCCACATTCCGCAGGAATCCCAGTCGGGCGCGAAGTTCCTTCAAAACCTGCCGGGCGATACTGGTCTCCTTCTCGTTCAGCTTAAGCTCATCTATAAAGGTCAGCGCATCCTTCACCGATTGGCAGGTGAGTTTGGCGATGGAGAGCCCCGCTATTCTGACCGCTAAACTCTCCGGCCGCAAACGCTCGCCGCCGCATTGGTCGCAGGGGACTGCGCCCATAAATCCCTCAATCCACTCCCTGATGCCTCCGGAGCCGGTCTGGCGGTAGCGGCGTTGCAGGTTGGGTATCAGCCCCTCCCAGGTGCGCTGGAATTCTCCCACCGCCTTGCCGTTGGTATGCGCCCATTTGAAGTTCATCTCTTCTTTGCCCGAGCCGTATAGGACTTTCCGGCGGTGTGTTTGTGATAGTTCCCGCCAGGGTGTGTGAAGCGAAAAACCGTAGTGGTCCGCCACGGTCTCAATCATTTTGAAAAACCACCCTTCCCGCCCCTCGCCCAGAGACAGAATCGCACCCTCCCAAATCGACAAATCAGGATTGGGAACCATTATCTCCGGGTCGATTTCCATTTTTATCCCCAGCCCGTCGCATCCGGGGCAGGCGCCGAAAGGGCTGTTGAAGGAAAACATCCGGGGCTGAAGCTCCTCGTAGCTTATCCCGCAGTCGGGGCAGGAGAATTGCTCGCTGAACAGTAGCTCTTCACCTTCGATAACCTCAACCAGCGCCAGCCCATTGGCAAGATTAACCGAGGTTTCCAGCGATTCAGTGAGTCTGCCGCTGATGCCGGGTCCAACCACCAGCCGGTCCACCACCAGTTCGATGTTGTGCTTTTTATACTTCTCCAGAACGATTTCTTCGTCCAGGCTTTTCACTTCACCATCGACCCTAACCCGAACGAAACCGTCGCGCCTCGCTTTCTTGAAGATGTCCCGGTATTCCCCCTTCCGACCCCGCACCACCGGAGCTAACACCTGGATGCGGCTCCCCTCCGGCAGTTTGAGCGCTGTGTCAGCCATCTGCTGCACCGTCTGCCGCGATATCCGCCGGCCGCATTTATAGCAGTAAGGGATGCCAATCCGGGCGTAGAGCAGGCGGAGGTAATCGTAAATTTCGGTCACAGTGCCCACAGTGGAGCGGGGATTTCGAGAGGAAGTCTTCTGCTCGATGGAAATCGCCGGGGAGAGTCCTTCGATGTAGTCCACATCGGGTTTTTCCATCAGCGATAAAAACTGCCGGGCGTAAGCTGACAGCGATTCCACATAGCGCCGCTGGCCCTCAGCGTAGATGGTGTCGAAAGCCAGTGAAGATTTACCCGAACCGGAAAGTCCGGTTATAACCACCATCTTGTTGCGGGGAAGGGTCAAATCTACATTCTTGAGATTGTGTTCTCGCGCGCCCTTGATAAATATATTCTCAGCTTCGGACATTTAGTGATAGTTAAATAGTTAAACGGTGAAACTGTGAAACAGTGAAACGGTTTTCCCCCCTTTTTTAAAGGGGGACAGGGGGGATTAAAATTGAAAATTCGAGAAATTGTGAAATCTTGCCTGTTCTGTCAGGTCTTGGACGCCCACAGGCGGGTGTGACCTGACAGTCTAAATGAAGTAAGGTCTCCGCTTCGCTAAAGACCTGACTTAACGCAGATTGGCGGATTGAGAATCCGCCTTGCAAAGAAGGATTCTGACTTCGTCAGAATGAAAAGTCGAGGTTTGCCGAAAACTGAATAGTCACTTTGGAACATTAAATCAGCAATTGAAGTGTACATATTTGTATGTTTACTGCGGAACCGTTATATTTCAAATGTAATTCTCTTAATATACGATGCAAATGAAAACCACGCTAATCTCCATTCTGACCGCCCTGTTGGTCGTTTCCGGCGTATCTCTGGCGGAACTGAACGGCGAAATCACCGCCAGTAATTTCGACGCCATCGACCGGCCCTCTCTGGGCATCAGCGGAACTGTATATCCCGCTTTCTTTAGATTCAATCGGTTCTCAATCGGGCTCGATTTTGGTATGGAACTGATTGAACGTCATTTGATGGGTCACACCCCTTTCAGAACCGATTCCTCTAAAATCGACCCCTACGGGATTGAACATGCTGATTATTTGTACCTAAAATACTTCACCAAGGAATACCGGGATTTTATGTTTCTGCCGCTGGGATTGAACCTCCGCTATGAGTTTGGGAACGGTGAGGATTTGGCTTCAATCCGCCCCGCATTGTCGCTCGGCGTAGGCGGCGTGTTCAACGTGTATCAGAAGAGTAACCGGCAAATATCTTACTGGTATCAATCCCTCCACATCCTGCAGAACGACCCCTACAACCTCTATTACGATCTAAGGCGCGCGGTTGATTTCGGCGGCGAAACCATCGGCAGCTTCAGCCTTTATCTCAAGCCTAAAGTCGCCCTCTACTGGCATCGTTTTTACCTGAGTTACGAATACCACATCTTTTCCAAATACCTGCTGGGCTCGGTCAGTTTCGGCTATATCTTCAGGCGGTGAAACCACTTTGAGTTAATCGATATTTTTCAGGGATTCGAATCTTCGAATCCCTTTTTTGCCTCCCGGTCGAAATCCTCCAGAATCGACCTGTTTTTCTTCAAATACTCCGCGCTCACTGGAAATCCCGCCGCCTTAAACTCCATCGCAGCCGCCTCGAACTCATCCATCTCCAAATATGTAGTCCCCAGTCCCATATGGGCCTCGATAAATCCCGGGTCTTCCGCCAAAGACAGGATGAAAAAGTTCCCCGCCGATTTCAGCTTGCCCTCTTTGAGGCAAACGGAACCGTAATTGTAGAAATCCATCCGGGGACTGCGCAAAGCCTGCGACAGGTCGGTGCGGTAATGTGTGAATAAAAGCCCCGCCGCCCCTAATACAATGAGCCCCCATCTGTAGCGCTTTTCCCGAACCGCCCGCGCTATCCGCAGCGCCGCTATACCCCCGCCAACTGCCAGCGCAATCACCACGGGGAAACGGAATTCCGAGGAAGTGAAAAAGAGCAGATTCGCCGCTAAAATGCTGAAAAGGTAAATCCAAAGCAGAGTTCTACCCCGGCACGCCGGCGCTCCCGCCAATCCGATGACGCCTAACACCGCCAGAACTCCAAATCCCAGCGGAAGGTATTTCAACAGCGGCGAAGACCGCATTACCAGATAGAAAGATACGTTATTCGGGGCTTCAAGCTCGTTCCAGAAATAGAAAAACTTGTTCCACCAAATACCCGCCGCCTGCACAGGCTGACGGATTATAAACTGCAGGCTCGACATATACCACCAACGGGAGGCTCCCGTGTTGGAAAGCTTTTTCCAGGAACGCCGTTCCGCTTCCTGATGATAGGATTCGAACTCGGTGTCGGGATCGGAGGAGACGATAAAATCCGGTTCCACATAGAGACCGGTAGCCTCGGGATTGTTCCCCACATAGAAATTCATCCCCCCGGAAACCGTGGTCAGGGCGAATTCTCCGCCGACGAAAACGTTCCTGATGGTCACCGGAGCGATTGCGGTGATAATCCCCACCGCCAGCAGCACTGCCCCCATATGCAGCCGCCGCTTGAGCAGCCAGACTGCGACAACGGCGGCGAAAAGCAGCGCCGAGGGCCTGGCCAGCGCCGACAATCCTATCAGCGCCCCGGCGAGGAAAATATACCCCGGCTGGGGATGGTCGAACCACTTGATTATCGCGGCGAGGGCGGCGGTGTTCAAGAATATAATCAGCGAGGCGGTCATCACCGCGCTGTCGAAATAGATCCAGGGCGGGTAAACCGCGGCGATGAAGGCGGCGGTTATCCCTGCGGTTTTACCTCCAATACTGTTGCCTATCCACCAGATTAAGTATATCCCCGCTGCGCTGAGGGTGATTTGAAAAAGTGCAGCAACTGCCGCATGCGAACCAAACAGGGCGTAGAGGAATCCCAGAACATAGGGATACAGCGGACTGAGAAAAAACATTCCCTCCCCCATAATATTTCCCCCGGCGATTTCCAACGCCCAGGCGTGGTAAGAGGCGGAATCTATGATGAGGATTTTCAGAACCGGACCGCTCAGGGCGGATTTCAGGTGAATCAGCCGCAGGGCTATCCCCAATCCCATCGGAATCAGAGGAGTATCTATCTTGAACCGCATCGCGCCGCTCCCATCATATTGGCAGGCTCACCTTTTCCCGCCTCCTCCAGATATTTACTTCCCGGCAGCCCGCCTGAGAGGCGTATTCGACCGCCTCCGCCACGCCTTCGCCCACCCGGGAGCTGTCGTGGGCGTCGGAACCGATGGTGACCGGGACTCCGGCTTTGACGCATTCCCGCAGGAATCCTTCGTCCGGGTAATATTCTCCCACATCGGGCAGGAGCAAGCCCCGGCTGTTGATTTCGATGCCGGTTTTGCCGGCGGCCAGGATTTCCGCGGTCTCCCGGTAGAGCTTACCCAGACTTTGAGGTTTCGCCATCCCCGCGTGCGGAAGCGCCTTCTTAACGAAATCGGGATGGGCGATATAATCGAAGAGCCCGGCGCGCGCCGCTTCCTGCAAAGCTTCGAAATAAGCTTGGTAAATCTCCAGTGCCCTTTTCTCCGCTAGGAAACTTTCCCCCAGCGAGCCCGGCAGGTCTATTACCCAATCCTTTACCGTATGAATTGAACCGACAACATAATCCAGGGGCAGGCGCGGTAAGATTTCCCGATACCGCTCCACCATCCCTTCGTGATAATCCACCTCCAGGCCGATAAGGACTTCGACCGTCCCTTCGAATTCGATTTTTATCTCCTCCAGCGTGTCGAAATAGCGGTCCAACTCGCTGAAATACAGCGCCCGCCAGGGGACGCGGTGGTTCATTCGAGGAGCGTGCTCGACAACACCAATGATGGTCAATCCCCGCTTCCACCCGTTCCATACCGAACGGCGGTACTGCGCCCAGCCGTTGTCCCAGGGCGCGCCGTGTATGTGAAGGTCGATTTTCGTTACTCGTTACTCGTTACTGGTTGCTCGTTATTGGTTTCTCGTTCCATTCGTCCCACGCTTCTGTGTGTAATGTATATTTTAAAGTTTCACAGCAGATGAAGCGGATTAAGCGGATTAATTCGTGTCTATTCGTGTTTATTCGTGGTTCCAAGCTTATCGGCGGAATAAGATTCCGCCCTACCCATAGCCACCATAGCCTTAATAGCCAGTGAATTTATCATTACCAATCACAAAGCTCTATTTCACTATTTAACCGTTTCACCGTTTCACTATTTAACCGTTTCACCGCTTAACTATCTCTATCTTCCCCCACAACACTTCCCGCAGTTCCGGGATTTTGTACCTTTCCTGCGCCAGGCTGTCACGCTCCCGCACGGTAACCGTGTCGTCCTCCTTGGTCTGATAATCGACGGTGACGCAAAAGGGCGTCCCCACCTCATCCTGGCGGCGGTAACGGCGGCCGATAGCGCCCTTTTCGTCGTAGAACACGCGGTAATAGGGGCGGAGCTGAGCTTCGATGTCCCGAGCGATATCCGGCAATCCCCCCTTCTTAACCAGCGGGAAAATTCCCACCTGCATCGGGGCGATATGGGGCGACAGTTTCAATACCACCCGCTGTTCTCCCGCCACTTCTTCCTCCGCGTAAGCGTCCAGCAGCGCTGTCAGCAGAGTGCGGTTCAATCCCGCCGAGGTTTCCACAATGTAGGGCAGGTAGCGTTCACGGGAAGTTTCGTCGAAGTAGGTCAAATCCCGTCCGGAGTATTCCTGGTGGCGGCGGAGGTCGTAATCGGTGCGGTTGTGAATCCCTTCCAGTTCGCCCCATCCCCAGGGGAATTGGTATTCGATGTCCACCGCCCGCGCAGCATAATGCGCTAATTTGTTTTCCGGATGTTCGTAAAGCCGCAGTCTATCCTTCTTTATTCCCAGCCTAATGTAGAAGTCCATCCGCTGCTGCACCCAGTATTCGAACCATTTATCCACCTCGGATGGGTGGACGAAATACTGCATCTCCATCTGCTCGAATTCCCGGGTGCGGAAAATGAAGTTTCCGGGGGTGATTTCGTTGCGGAAAGCTTTGCCGGTTTGGGCTATCCCAAACGGCGGTTTCAAGCGGCTGGCGTTCATCACCGTGAGGTAGTTTACATATATCCCCTGAGCGGTTTCCGGTCTCAGGAAAACCACCGAGGCCTCCTCCTCCAACGGACCCATAAAGGTCTTGAACATCAGGTTGAACCTGCGTGACGGGGTCAGCGCTCCCCCGCATTCGGGGCAGGCGCGGCTCTGGAGGTTTTCAACGGGTATGTCGTCCTCGCGGAAACGGCGTTTGCAGTCCTTGCAGTCCACTAAGGGGTCGGTGAATCCCTCCACATGCCCGGACGCTTCCCACACCCGCGAGTGCATCAGTATCGAAGCGTCCAGCCCCACAATTTCCGGGTGAAGCTGGGTCATCTCCCGCCACCAGAAATTGCGCACCGCGTTTTTCAGTTCCGTCCCTAGGGGCCCGTAGTCCCAGCAAGAATTCAAGCCGCCGTAGATTTCGGACGATTGAAATATCATCCCCCTCCGTTTGCAGAGGGATACGATTTTTTCCATCAGGTTGTTGTCGTTGTTCTTCGCCAAGTTTCAAATGCCCTTCGATTTATCGTTAAAAAAATAGCTGCAAGAGACTGGCTGCAAGCTGCAAGTCCCCCCCTTGAAAACCGCCCTCTTTTTTGAATCGCTGATGTCAAATGATGAACGCTGATGAACGCTGATAATCCCCCCTCAGAAATCACCCTTCTGAGTTTGCAAGTTCCCCCCGGGGAAATCCGCTATAAATCAAATATCACAAATCGCCAATCGAAAATCAAAGCGATGTAGGTCGGCTTATTCAAAGCCGACTTTCGTGTCGCAGAGTCCCCGCACTTTGCGACATACTGTAAGAGATATTCACAGCGGACTTGTCCGCCTCTGGTAAATTAAGCGGATTAAGCGAATTTATTCGTGTCCATTCGTGTTCATTCGTGGTTCCAAACCTCCGGCGGAATAAGATTCCGCACTGTGCATAGCCACCATAGCCATCATTGCCAGTGAATTCTCTTCCCCAGCCCTCCAGCCCCCAGCACCCAGCGCCAAGCACCGTTTCACCGTTTCACCTCACCAATTCCACCTTCCTCGTTTCCGATATAATCCCATCGGTCAAGCGCAGTAAATACACCCCCGAAGGCATCGCGTTCCCCCGGCTGTCAAGCCCCTCCCATATTATGGTATTAAATCCGGGAGAAACCGGGCGGTCGATTAAAACGCTCACCTTCCGCCCCAAGGTATTGTATATCGACAGGACGATGTGTTCCTTCGTTTGCGTATTGAAGGTGATAGTTGTCGAGGAATTGAAGGGATTGGGATAGTTTCCACACAACCTGAATTCAGGCTGAATAAATCCGTGCCTCTCCTCAACATAAGGAGTCAAAGTAGTATCGCTCCAAATGAACACCTCCCCCCGGTGATCTTCATACCAATCATCGTAAGTGGCAAACACGAAATCGTCTATACCGTCTCCGTTGACATCGCCGGCATAACCCATATTCCCGTAACCTATATAGGGATAACTGATATGGAAATCTCTAATCTGGATACCGGTATGACCCGGATACATAAAAAACACACTTACCTCTCCCATATCCCAGTTGCCAAGCAGCACATCAGGCAGACCGTCGGCATTTATATCTCCGGCATAAGCGCAACCCCTTTGATTGCTGCCGAAACCTGATAAACACAAATCCCAGGTGGTGTCTATCTGCTGCCCCCCAAAAAAAATGAAGGCGCTGCACCAGATGTTTTCCAATCCACCGATGACTATTTCATCGCACCCGTCACCACTGAAATCGGGTATGATGAAAGTGCCATAACCAATAGAGAATGAGGATGTATCATATTCAATGAACTCCCAGTCCATTATAGTATCAGGATTCGACTCACCTAGTAAAATAATTCTTCCATCATACATACTCCGCCTTCTTCCCATTGTTAGAATATCGTCACAGCCATCGTTGTTTATGTCTCCCCCCAACGATATGTAATCTCCAATACTAGCGATCTCATTCATTTCGCCATTGAATGTATAATCAGGAATACTGTCGAAAGACGGACCACCATAATAGACATATAATTTTCCTCCTCCCCAATCGCTAATATGGTAAGATGAGGCTCCAATCGCCAAATCATCCCATCCATCCCCGTTAAAATCGCCCATAGATGTGTATTGACCAAACTCAGCTAAA